>NZ_JBEXHU010000009.1:73502-300941 GCF_040608175.1 Micromonospora sp. NPDC005206 | reverse complement strand
ATGAAGAAGTTCAACGCGAGGGTTTTCTGCGCCCGGAACGGGTCGATGAACGCGGTGGCGACGTCCGGGAGCAGGAGCATGTCCGACTCGTGGATCGCCTGGAAACCGCGGATCGATGAGCCGTCGAACGCGAGGCCGTCGGTGAACAGGTCGTCGTTGACGGACTCCACCGGCAGGTTGAAGTGCTGCATCACACCGGGCAGGTCACAGAAACGAACGTCGACGAACTTCACGTCCTCGTTCTTGAGGTACCGCAGCAGTTCCTCGGAATTGGCGAACACACGTCCTCCTGGCACGTCCACGGGGTGGCTAGGCTCCTTGCGACGCTATGGCCAGGCGGTTGCCCGGCCGTGTCCCCGGTGTTTCTGCCGTGTTACGTCCCTCGCGGAGCGTCAGCGACGCTCCTATATCGCTCCCGGTCGGCCGCGAACGGTGTACCGGCGAGACCATTGTAATGACGTTTGATGTCATTGGCCCGATTTGGCGCGCGCGGTGGCACCCGGAAGCCCCGATCCCGACACGGATACCCTTGACCGCTGTGACCAACCCGCAGGCCCCGGCAGCGCCGGCCACCGACCCCACCTTCACCCCGCCGAGCCTTGGTCGACGGTTCGGGGCGCTGATCATCGACTGGGTGCTGTGCCTGCTGGTGGCCAACATCTTCGCCGACCCGGTGCACGACGGCTGGGCCCCCGTGCTGGTGCTGATCCTGCTGTACGCCTTCTTCCTCGGCCTGTTCGCCCAGACGCCAGGCATGTACATCACGAAGGTCCGCTGCGTGAACTGGCACGACGGCGGCCGGATCGGGCTGCTCCGTGGGCTGGCCCGGGGTCTGCTGCTGGCCCTCGTCGTCCCCGCGCTGATCATGGACGAGCACCGTCGCGGCCTGCACGACCGGCTCACCGACGCGGTCATCGTCGACGCCCCCCGCCGCTGACCGCCCACCCCAACGCGAAAGAGCCGGGCCCGCAGGGGTCCGGCTCTTCGGGGCGTACGCCAGGGGTCAGCGCCGCGACTGGCGGAAGGAGCCGCCCGGCGGTCGCATGTTCTTCGGGATCGCGCCCTTGGGCATCTGCGGCCGGGCCGTCAGCGCCTTGAGCCGCTTGTCCAGCGAGTTGACGTCCTTGCCGCTGAGCGCCCGGGGCAGCCGCAGCAGCGTCGTCCGCAGCTTGCGGATCGGCAGCTCGCCCTCCTCCTGCCCGATCACGTAGTCGTGCAGCGGGGCGGAGCCGATCACCTTGGCCAGCCGCCGCTTCTCCTGCCCGAGCAGGCCGCGCACCCGCTGCGGGTTGCCCTCGGCCAGCAGGATCACGCCGGGCCGGCCGATCACCAGGTGGACCATGTCCATCTGGGTGGTGGAGCTGACGGCCGGGGTCACCCGCCAGTCGCCGCGCATGTTCTCCATGATCTGCGCCGCCGCGCCGGGCTGCCCCTCGGCGGCGTTCATCATCGCCTTGTTGGACCGCAGATTCAGCACGATCAGCACCGCGAGCAGGGCGAACAGGATGCCCAGCGGCAGCCAGATCCAGCTCCAGAGGATGACCGCGACCACGGTGAGGGCGAGCGGGAGGAGCACCGCGGCGGCGACCAGCGGCGCGAACCACCGGTCCTGCTTGGCGGTGAACTGGAACACCATCCCGATCTGCTTCAGCCGCTGGCCGAACGAGACCTTCTCCTGGGGCTTTGCCATGCCGCAGAGTCTAGTGGGCGCCGCCCGCCCCGTTGATCCGCGTCCGGGTGCCGGTCGGCTGAGTACCTTACGTCGCCGTACGCCTCCGCGGCGGGCGCGTAAGGAGGCTGGCCCCGGAGAAGATCCGGCAGTGTGCCCATGCCCGGGTGGGGCCTTCGCGCGAAGAGTCATCAACAGCAAGATGACGACGCCACGAAGGAGCCCGAGATGTTCGGCAACGACGCAGATTTCCTGCTCGCCCTGCACCACAGCCACGCCGCCGAGCTGCGCGCCGAGGCGGCGACGGAACGACTCGCCCGGTCGATGTCCCGCCCCGGCAGGCGCAACTGGCTGGGCCGGCGCCAGCAGATCCGGCGTACCGGCGACGACCGCCGGTGAGCGCCACCGCCTTACCCGCCGCCGCGGCCACCCCGCCGCCGTCCCCGCCGCTCGGTCACCAGCCGGTCGGCGTGGCCGGCGGCGGGGCCCGTCATGGCATGCTCAACCCCGTGACCGTACGTGCCGCCAGCTCCGTCCTCGTCGGCCGCCAGCGCGAGATCGCCGCGCTGCGGGCCGCGCTGGCTCGGGCCCGGGCCGGGGAACCCAGCACCGTCCTGGTCGGTGGCGAGGCGGGCGTCGGCAAGACCCGGCTGCTGGAGGAGTTCGCGGGCTCGGCCACCGACGCCGGCGCGCGGGTGCTCGTCGGCCAGTGCCTGGAGCTGGGCGAGGCCGGCCTGCCGTTCGCACCGTTCGCCGCCGCGCTGCGCGCGGTGCTGCGCGCCGACGGCGCCGAGGTCTTCGCCGGATACGAGGCGGAGTTCGCCCGGCTCCTGCCGGAGCTGGGCCGGGTGTCCGCCGCGCTGGCCGCGCCGGCCGCCGCGCCGCTCACCGACGCGCCGCGCGGCTACCTGTTCGACCTGGTCGCTGAGCTGTTCCAACGACTCGCCGACGTCCGGCCGCTGGTGCTGGTGATCGAGGACCTGCACTGGGCGGACCGTTCCACCCGGGACCTGATCGGTTTTCTGGTCCGGGCCGCCCGGCCGGGCCGACTGCTGCTGGTCAGCACCTACCGCACCGACGAGCTGCAGCGCGGGCATCCGCTGCGCCCGTTCCTGGCCGAGCTGGACCGGGCCCGCGGCGTCGAGCGGGTCGAGCTGGGCCGGCTGGACCGCGACGGCACCGCCGCGATCCTCGCCGACCTCCTCGGCGCCGACCCGCCTCCCCGCGCCATCGACGACGTCCACGAGCGCACGCAGGGCAATCCGTTCTTCATCGAGGAGCTGACCGTCGCGGGCGACCCGATCGGCTGCGCCGCGCTACCCGAGACGCTGCGCGACCTGCTGCTGGCCCGGGTGGACCGACTTCCCGAGCCCGCCCAGCGGGTGCTGCGGATCGCCGCGGCCGGCGGCACCCGCTTCGCCCACCACCTGCTCGCCGAGGTCGCCGGGCTGCCCGAGGCCGAGCTGGAGGACGCGCTGCGCGCAGCTGTCGCCGCCCAGCTGGTGGTGGCTCGTGACGGCGACTACGAGTTCCGGCATGCGCTGGTCCGCGAGGCCGTGCACGACGAACTGCTGCCCGGTGAGCACGCCCGGCTGCACGCCCGGTTCGCCGCCGCGATCGAGGCCCAGCCGCACCTGGTCGCCGAGGGTCGGGCCCCGGCCGAGATCGCCCATCACTGGTACGCCGCGAACGACCACCCCCGGGCCCTGGTCACCGCACGGGCCGCCGCCTGCGCCGCCGCCGACCGGTACGCCTACGCCGAGCAGCGCCGGCTGCTGGAACGGGTGCTGGAGCTGTGGGAACTGGTGCCCGACGCCGCCGACCGGCTCGGCATGGACCACCTGGCACTGCTGGAGCAGACGTTGAACGCCGCGGTCACGGCGGGCGACTTCAGCCGCGCGATCACCCTGACCCGGGCCGGCCTGGACGAGGTGGACGCCGAAGCCGCGCCCCTGCGCGCCGCCCGCCTGCTGGACCAGCGGGGCCGACTGCTGGCCCTGCTCGGCAAGAGCGACGGCAGCAGCGAGCTGGGTGAGGCCTACCGGCTGGCGGCGGGCGGCCCGGCCGGCGTGGAGCGGGTCCAGCTGCTCGCCGACATCGCCGCCCACCTGATCAAGATCGACCCGCAGCAGGCGGCCCGGGTGGCCGCCGAGGCCGTCAGGGACGCCGAGGCCCTCGGCGAGTACGTGGCCCTGCTGCCCACGCGGATCGCCCTGCTCTGCCACGGCGACCGGGACCTGGAGCAGGGGCTTGCGGAGCTGCACGAGGCCGAGTCGGTCGCCCGCGCCGCCGGGGACGCGCCGGCCCTGGTGATCGCCATGGTGTACCGATCGGACGTGCTCTGCGAGCTGGGCCGCTACGCCGAGTCCGCGCAGGCGGCCGAGGCCGGCGTGGCCGAGGCGCGGCGGGTGGGGATCAGCCGTTCCACCGGGGCGTACCTGCTGAGCAACCGGGCCGAGGCGTTGATCGCGCTGGGCCGGTGGGACGAAGCGGAGGCGGTGTGCGCGGAGGCCGCCCGGATCGATCTGTCCGGCGTCACCGGGGTGCACTGGCTCCAACTGGGCGCCGGGCTGCGGCTGGCCCGCGCCCATCCGGGCGCCTACGAACTGGTCGACCGGGCGCTGGCCTTCCTCGGCCGGCCCTACCTGTGGCCGAGCCACCGGCTGCCCCTGCACGAGCTGGGGATCGAGTCGGCGTTGGCCGCCGACGACAAGGTCGAGGCGGTCCGGGCGGCCCGCGTCGCGCTGGCCGACCAGAGCCTGGCGCAGCTGCCCCGCGAGGGCTGGCCGGTGCTCAGCGCCGTCGCGCGTACCGCCGCCCGGGTCGAGGACCGGGAGTTGGCGGCCGCCGTCGCGGCGCTCGCCGCCGACCTGCCCGCTCGGCACCCGGCCGCGCGGGCGCACGCCGCCCAGGTCACCGCCCTGCTCGCGACCGCCGGGCGGGCGCTGCAGGCCTGGCGTACGGCGGTGGACGCGTGGCGGGCCGACGGGCAGCCGTACCCGCTGGGCCGGGCGTTGCTGGCGCTGGCCGAGGCGGCCGCCGCAGCCGGAGAGCGGGACGAGGTGGCGGCGGCGGTCACCGAGGCCACCGAGATCGCCCGGCGGCTGGGCGCGTCGCCGCTGACCGAGGCGGCCGCCACCCTGGCCCGCCGGGTCGGCCTGCGCGGGGCGGGCCAGGCGGGGCCCGGCGTCGACCTGCTGACCTCGCGGGAACGGGAGGTGCTGCGGCTGGTCGCCGAGGGGCACAGCAACAGCCGGATCGCCGAGCGGCTGTTCATCTCGCCGAAGACGGCCAGCGTCCACGTGTCCCGGATCATCGCCAAGCTGGGCGTGACCAACCGGGGGGAGGCCGCCGCTGTGGCCCACCGCCTCGGTCTACTCGCCGAGCCCGCCGCACCCCGCTGACGAGCGAGCCGGCGGTCGGCTCACCCCTCAGGTGCGCGGCAGGTAGACCCGCCAGCCGTCGAGCGTGACCAGGTCCAGGCTGTCCGGGGCGGCGCGCAGCCGGTCGTCGAGCCGGGCCGCCATCGGCGACCCGGTCGGCGCGACCCAGGCCGGCGCCGTCGCGCCCTCCACCTCCCGCCGGTACGCGGGGTAGCGGTCGAGGCCGGGGCGCAGCCTGTCGTCGACGACTGCGCAGACCACCTCCTCCGCGCTGGCGAAGGTGAGCCGGTTGCAGGTCCAGTAGCCGGCCCGCACCTGCCGTACGCCGAGATGGCGCAGGGTGGTCACCAGCTCGGCGTGCCGGGCCTCGGCGGCCCGGGTCGCCGGGGCGGTCTGCACCGACCGCCAGGTGGCGTGGGCGGCGGTGCCTACCGTGGCGGCGAGAACGACCAGCGCGACCGGCCGGGCGGCCGTCCACCGCCCCCCGCTCCGGGCCACGGTCCACACCGGCCAGAGCAGCGCCGGCAGGGAGATGAGCAGGCAGGACAGGTAGCGGGAACTCTCCACCGGGGTGAGCCCGGCTGCGCTGCTCACGGTGTACGCGCCGAGCGTGGCCACCGCGGCCAGCACCAGAGCCAGCCGCATGGCCGCCGCGGCCCGGGGCGACGGACCAGCGGTGGGCGGCCGACGCAGCACCCGCCAGGCGGTACCGGCGGCGACCGCCAGCAGCACCGGCAGGGCGAGCGCCCACCACAGCTGCCAGGTGGCGCACCGCCCCGGCGCGCAGAAGCCCATGCCCAGCGGTGGGCCGAGCAGCAGCCCGCCGTGCAGCCGCTCCACCCAGCCCGTGGTGGCGTCCGCGCTGCTGGCGGCGATCATCGCGCGCAGGGGGATCCGCCCGGTCAGCAGGCTGTGCGCCAGCAGCGGGGCCGCGCCCAGCACGGTGGCGGCCCCGAGCAGCACGCCGGCCGCTCCACGCAGTTCCCGGCGGCAGAACACGACAAGCACCCCGCCGGTGGCGAGGACGTACGCCAGCACCAGCGGGTCGACCCAGAGCATCAGGCCGGCCAGGAACCCCCACGCCGCCCAGCGCCGCAGCCGCCGACCCGGCCGTCCGGTGGCCAGATCCAGGGCGAGCAGGGCGAGCGCCACCCCGGCCGCGTTCATCTCGGGGTAGCCGCCGCCGGCGATCAACTGGTTCTTGACCACCCGATCGGAGCCGAGGGCGAGCATCGCCACCACCAGCAGCCCGAACCAGCGGTCCCCGGTCAGCCGCAGTGTCAGTCGCCAGGCCAGCAGCAGGAACACCGCGTACAGCGCCAGCGTGGGCAGCCGCAGGGCGAGCAGCGATGGCCCGCCGGTCAGGGCGAACACGGGTGCGGCCAGGTACGCCTCCAGCGTGCCCATGTACTGCTGGCCGTAGAACCAGACCGGGAAGCCCTCACCCCGGGCGATGTGCAGCGCGGCCAACCCCATGGTGGCCTCGTCGCTGTTCGTCGGCGGCGCGGCGTGGCCCAGCAGAGCGAGGCGATATCCGACACCCGCGACGACGGCGGGCACGGTCAGGATTTCAGGCAGCCACGAACGCCGGACGGGCTGCGACACCCGTTGCACAGACACCAACACCTGTACATAACGGGCGAATGTGGCAATTGGCGCGCAACCGCCAGTGTTCGGCGGTAGCCGTCAGCCGATCAGGGCATTCGAGTGCCGGCGCTCTCCGGCACGGCGTGGGCTGGCGGGTCGCCGCAGCTCAGCCCGGCGGCGGCGGCCCCGGGCGTCGGGTGCGGGTCAGCCGGCGGTGCCGACCGGGGCGGCGGCGCGGGCGTCGAGAGCCTGCCGGTAGAGCCGGCCGGCGCGGTACGACGAGCGCACCAGCGGCCCGCTCATTACCCCGGCGAAGCCGATCTCCTCGGCCTCCTCGCGCAGCTCCACGAACTCCTCCGGCTTGACCCAGCGGGTCACCGGGTGGTGCCGGGGCGAGGGGCGCAGGTACTGCGTGATGGTGATCAGCTCGCAGCCGGCCTCGTGCAGGTCGCGCAGCGCCTGCGAGACCTCGGCCCGCTCCTCGCCCATACCCAGGATCAGGTTGCTCTTGGTGACCAGGCCGTCGGCGCGGGCCTGCCGGATCACGTCCAGCGAGCGGTCGTAGCGGAACGCGGGGCGGATCCGCTTGAAGATGCGCGGCACCGTCTCCACGTTGTGCGCCAGCACCTCCGGGCGGGAGCCGAAGACCTCGGCCAGCTGCTCGGGGACGGCGTTGAAGTCCGGGATCAGCAGCTCGACGCCGCAGCCCGGCTGAAGGGCGTGGATCTGCCGGACGGTCTCGGCGTACAGCCAGGCGCCGCCGTCGGGCAGGTCGTCGCGGGCGACGCCGGTGATGGTGGCGTAGCGCAGCCCCATGGACACCACCGACTCGGCGACCCGGCGGGGCTCGTCGGCGTCGAACTCGGCTGGCTTGCCGGTGTCGATCTGGCAGAAGTCGCAGCGCCGGGTGCACTGGTCGCCACCGATCAGGAAGGTGGCCTCGCGGTCTTCCCAACACTCGTAGATGTTGGGGCAGCCGGCCTCCTGGCAGACGGTGTGCAGCCCCTCGCGTGAGACGAGCCCGCGCAGCTGGGTGTACTCCGGCCCCATCTTGGCCTTGACCTTGATCCATGGCGGTTTGCGCTCGATCGGGGTCTCGGCGTTGCGCGCCTCGATCCGCAGCAGACGCCGCCCCTCGGGGGCGGCCGTTGCGGTGCGCGCTGCCTGGCCGGTCGTCGGCGCGGAGTGCTCGATCGTCACGAAAACGAGCCTACGCCCGACGGCCGCCATCTATGTGCGTCGGGCGACCGGCGTCACGCCGTGGATGTTGTGACGCCGGACACCGACGGCTCGAAATCGGCGTCACAGCCGCAGGGATCGGGTGTTACCGTCACCGCCAACAGCGATGACGGAGCCGAGTAGCGCCCGACCCGCCAGTGCAGAGAGCCGCCGGTGCTGAGAGGCGGTCTGGCGCCGGTGCGCGAAGACCCTCCCGAGCTGCGGGAAGAACGGTTGCGGGTCACCCCGTGCCCAGTAGAGCCCGCCCGGCTGGCCCCGGTCATCAGGCGACGAACGAGGCCCCCGCTCCGGCGGGGGCGAAGGTGTGGTGGCACCGCGAGGTTCCCGCTCGCCCACACCTCCCTGGGGCTGATGCGACGCTTTCGCCACCCCAGGGCGGCGACGGCGTGGCGATCGACCGAGGAGCAGCCCGCCATGCAACGAACCCTGTCCCACCAACTGCCCGCCCAGGTCGGCGCGACCGTGCGGATCGCCGGCTGGGTGCACCGCCGCCGAATGCTCAAGTCGGTGGCCTTCCTGATCGTGCGCGACGCCACCGGCCTGGCGCAGGTCGTCGTCACCGACCCGGCCGTCCGCGCCGAGCTGGAGAAACTCACCGAGGAGACGATCGTCGAGGTCACCGCGACGGCCACCGCGAACGACACCGCGCCCGCCGGGGTCGAGCTGACCGACCCGACGGTACGTCCGCTCGGCCCGCCCGCAGTGCCGCCGCCGTTCGACCTGTACCGGCCGGCGCTCACCGCGAGCCTGCCCACCCAGCTCGACAACGCGCCGACCGCGCTGCGCCACCCCACCCGATCCGCGGCACTGCGGATCTCGGCGGCGTCGGTGGCCGGGTTCCGTGCCGCGCTCGACGGCCGGGACTTCGTGGAGGTCCACACGCCGAAGGTGGTCAGCTCCTCCACGGAGAGCGGGGCGAACGTGTTCGCGCTGGACTGGTTCGGCCGGCCCGCGTACCTGGCCCAGTCGCCGCAGTTCTACAAGCAGCTGATGGTCGGCGTCTTCGAACGGGTCTACGAGGTGGGGCCGGTCTTCCGGGCGGAACCGCACGACACCGTCCGGCACCTGGCGCAGTACACGTCGCTCGACGTGGAGCTGGGCTTCGTCGCCGACCACCGTGACGTGATGGTCGTGCTGCGGGACACCCTGGCCGGGATGCTGGGCACGGTGTGCGAGCGGGCCGCAGGCGCACTGGCCACGCTCGGCGTCGAGGTGCCGGCCGTGCCGGCGCAGATCCCGGCGGTGCACTTCACCGAGGCGCTGGCGATCGCCGGCGCGCCCGCCGACGAGCCGGACCTCGCGCCCGCCCACGAGCGGGCGTTGGGGGAGTGGGCCCGCCGCGAGCACGGGTCGGACTTCCTCTTCGTCACCGGCTACCCGATGGCGAAGCGGCCGTTCTACACCCACCCCGACCCCGCGCGGCCGGCGTACTCGAACGGCTTCGACCTGCTCTTCCGGGGCCTGGAGCTGGTCACCGGCGGGCAGCGGCTACACCGGCACGCCGACTACCTGGCGGCGCTGGCGGCGCGGGGGGAGCCGGTCGAGCCGTACGCCGGCTACCTGGACGCGTTCCGGCACGGCATGCCACCACACGGCGGGTTCGCCATCGGCCTGGAGCGCTTCGTGGCCCGCCTGGTCCGCGCGGCGAACATCCGGGAGGTCACCGCGTTCCCACGCGACCTGCACCGCCTGACGCCGTGAGCGCAGCGGCCCCCGGCGCCACCGCCGGGGGCCCGCTGCTCAGACCTCGACCAGGGTGGACAGCCGGCGCTCGACGACCGGGAGCACGTCGGCGACGGTGATCGGGCGGCCCAGCTCGGCGGTGAGCGAGGTGACGCCGGCGTCAGGGATGCCGCACGGCACGATCCGGTCGAAGTACGTCAGGTCGCAGTCGCAGTTGATCGAGAAGCCGTGCAGGGTGACGCCCCGGGCGACCCGGATGCCGATGGCGGCCACCTTGCGGGCCGGCCCCCGGTCGTCCTCGGGCACCCAGACCCCGCTGCGCCCCTCGACCCGACCGGCGGTCAGCCCGAACTCGGCGCACACGTCGATCAGCAGTTCCTCGGTGCGGCGTACGTAGGCGACCACGTCCACCGGGTCGGGCAGCCGGAGAATCGGGTAGCCGACGAGCTGCCCCGGCCCGTGCCAGGTGATCTTGCCGCCGCGATCCACGTCGACGACCGGGGTGCCGTCCACCGGCCGGTCCCACGGCTCGGTGCGCTTGCCCGCGGTGTAGACGCTCGGGTGCTCCAGCAGCAGCACGGTGTCGCCGCGCTCGCCGGCCACCACCGCCTCGTGCAGGCGGCGCTGCTCGTCCCAGGCGGCCTGGTACTCGAGCAGGCCGGCGCGGACGGCCGTCAGGCCGGAGGTCGTCGTCGTCACGCCCCTCAGCCTAGTCCCGTGACCGGCGATGATCGCTGGTGAGCCGCCTCACCAGGACGGCGGCGGCGGAGGAGGGCGACGGCGGTCAGGCCGGTCGGATGCGCCAGACCCAGACGTCGTCGACCCGTTGCGGTTCGCCGAACAGGGCGTTGGCGGTGCGCCGGACCGCCTCCTCGTCGACGTCGAACTTCGCGCCGTGTACCCGGTCGGGAAGGACGACCGTCTCGATCCGCCAGTGCTGCAGGTCGGCGCGGACATCCCGCAGGGTGCCGTCGGTGATGATCGGCACCAGCCCGGTCCGCCCGGCCTGGTCCATCAGGGCGCTCAGGGTGCGGGGCACCGGTCCGATCCGGCCGCGACCGTCCGGGCCACCGGGGCCGAGGAAGAAGCCGCCCGGAATGGCGAACTCACCCTGCCGATGGGACAGCGCGTACGCCTGCCAGCGCTGCCCGTCGGGGTAGATGTCCACGGTCAGTGGCACCGGCGTGAGCACTCCGCCGGGCGAGACGTACTCCCGCCAGGTGCCGGTCGTGATGAACTGCGGGACGGGCTCCCGCTCGTGGGTCAGCAGCGGGGTGGGCAGCAGCGGCAGCAAAGCCGCGGCGAAGCCGATCGACCAGGCCAGCTCCGCGTAGCGGTGCCGGGGCGGATCGTGCCGCAGTTGGTCGATGGCGTACGCCAACAGCACCCCGATCACCGGCGCGACCACCAGGGCCAGCCGGGCGGGCAGTGCGGCGTTCACCACCGGCAGTTGCCCGAACAGGTCGAACGGCATCGGCAGGTCGGTGCGCCGGCCATCGACCTTCGCCACCGGCCCGAAGGAGAGCACGGTGAAGAGCACCGCGGTGGCGCCCAGCGCCCAGAGGGTGGCCCGGCGGGCGGAATCGGCGCGTCGCCAGAGCGCGACGAAGCAGACCACGGTGAGCACCAGCAGGGGGATGCCGAAGAACGAGTTCTCCTCGGTCGGGTTCGGCGCCAGCGCGGTGCCCAGCCCGGCCTCACCGGCCAGCGAGCGGCGCGGGAACGCGGCGAACGCGGCGATGTCCTCGGAGTGGATCAGCGGGTCGAAGCCGGTGCCGTGGAACCGCTGCGGCCCGGCGAAGTGCAGCCACAGCGGGTACGACAGCAGCACGCCCGCCACCACCGCGGTTACCCCGAGCCCGCGCAGGAAGGTGGGCAGCACGGCTCGGGCTTCGGCGCGGTGGGCCGGGTGCAGCGCCCAGACGGCGACGAACACGCCGAGCGCGAGCGCTGCGAAGAACAGCCCCTCGGCGGCGATCGAGAAGGCCACCGCGACCAGGACGCCGAGGATCACCCCGTCCCGGAGCCAGCGCCCCGGGCGGCGCAGCGCGAACAGCCGCCAGACCAGCAGTGGCACCAGCCAGCCGGCGCTCCAGTTCAGGTGGGCGTTGGCGTGCGAGACCATGCCGGGGGAGTAGGCGATGAACAGGGCGCCGACCCCGGCGGCCAGCCGGCTGCGGACCAGGTGCCGGGAGAGCAGCCAGTACCAGGCCAGCGCGGTGGCGAGCAGGTTGAGGGTGAGGATCACCAGGAAGGTCGCCGGCGGCCCGATCAGGTACGTGAGCGGGGCGAAGACGACGGCGTACACCGTGATCGAGGTGTTGACCGCGAGGTTGACCCCGTCCGGGACGTTGATCAGGTACGTGAAGAACGGGTTCTCCCCGTGCGTCACCGCGTGCCCGCCGAAGGCGAGCAGCCACTCGAAGAGCGCCTGGTCGCTGGAGTTGACGGTGATGGTGCGCACGTTCGGGTCCCGCCACAGCCCACTGGTCACCCAGACGGCGAGCGCGAGCGCCACCAGCACGACGATCAGGTCGGCCCGGCGGTCGCGGGCGGCGCGAGGTGGTGACGCGGGTGCGGGCCCGGTGGCCAGCGACGGGGAGGACGGCACGCAGCGGACGTTACCAACCGGACCTGGACGGGCCGGTCATACATGCAAGGAGGGGACCCTTGTTATCGCCTGAGGTAGAGGAGGGGGCCCTTCCTAGCGGCTGGATCGTCCGGCGTACACAGTGGCCCCCGTGAATGTGTGACTGTGGCCCATGTCATAGCGGCGACACGCCGACGTAACGTTCCGGCAATTCGACCGTGACCCAGTTCACAGTCCGCCCGTCAGGAGGCCGCTGTGCGCCGCTCCTCGTCCACCCTCACCCGGCTGATCGGTGCGGTCGCCGGGCTCGTCCTCGCCGTCGCCGGTGCGGTCGCCCTCGCCACGCCCGCCCAGGCGGCCAGCCTGACCCAGGTCACCGGCTTCGGGTCCAACCCCGGCAACCTCGCCATGTACGCCTACCGTCCGGACAACCTGCCGGCCAACTCCCCGGCCGTGGTGCTGCTGCACGGCTGCACCCAGAACGCCTCCGGCTACTTCTCCAACTCCGGCTGGCAGAAGTACGCCGACCAGTGGAAGTTCGCCCTGATCGTTCCCCAGCAACCGTCGGGCAACAACGCCAACAGCTGCTTCAACTGGTTCGAGCCGGGGGACACCGCCCGAGGTCAGGGCGAGGCGCTGTCGATCAAGCAGATGGTCGACCACGCCAAGGCGAACTTCGGGGTGGACGGGGCCCGGGTCTTCGTCAGCGGCCTTTCCGCGGGCGCGGCGATGAGCTCGGTCATGCTCGCCACCTACCCGGACGTCTTCGCCGCCGGGTCAATCATCGCCGGCATCCCGTACCGCTGCGCCACCAGCATGGTCAACGCGTTCAGCTGCATGAACCCGGGCGCGGACAAGACCCCGGCCGCCTGGGGCGACCTCGTCCGCGGCGCGTACCCCGGCTACAGCGGCCGGCGGCCCCGGGTGGCCATCTGGCACGGCACCTCGGACACGACGGTCGCGCCGCTCAACGGCGCGGAGTCCCGTGACCAGTGGACGAACGTGCGGGGGGTTTCGCAGACCCCGAGCAGCACGTCGTCGCTGCCCGGCGGCACCAGCCTGGAGGTGTACGGCAACGACGACGTGCGGCTCTACCGGGTCTCCGGGATGGGCCACGGCACTCCGGTCGACCCGGGCTCCGGCGCCGAGCAGTGCGGCAGCACCGCCGCGTACTTCCTGGACACCATCTGCTCGACGTACCGCGACGCGGTCTTCTTCGGGCTCGGCGGTGGCGGCACCACCCCGACCCCGACCCCGACGGCCACCCCGACGCCGACGCCGACCCCCACCCCGACCACGCCGCCGACCTGCGTGACCGCCAGCAACTACGCGCACGTCAGCGCCGGTCGGGCGTACCAGTCCGGCGGCTACGCCTACGCGAACGGCTCCAACCAGCGGATGGGCCTCTACAACACCTTCTACACCAGCGCCCTCAAGCAGACCGCCCCCAACTACTGGGTGATCGGCTGTTGACCCCGCCCCCCACCCGCTGACCCCGTCGATCATGAAGTTATTGCCACGACACGCCGAGGCGGCTGGCAATAACTTCATGATCGACGCGCGGTGGGGGTTACTCGGTGAGCGCGGCGCGCAGGGCGCTGGGCAGGTCGGGGTGGTGGTAGGTGAAGCCGGCACGGGTCAGCACGGCCGGCAGGACGCGGGTGCTGGTGAGGGCCTCGTGGGCGAAGCCGCCGAGCACCACCTTCAGCGCCAGCGCCGGGATGGGCATGATCGCTGGGCGGTGCAGCTGCCGGGCGAGCTCCCGGGTGAACTCCGCGTTGGTCGCGGGGGCCGGGCCGACCATGTTGACCGGTCCGGCGATGTCATCGGAGTCGAGCAGGAAGAGGGCCGCCCGCAGCCAGTCGGCCATCGAGATCCAGGGCCACCACTGCCGGCCGCCGCCCAGTGGGCCGGAGACACCCAGCCGCATCGGCAGCAGCTGCGGTTTCAGCATCCCGCCGTCGCGGTGCAGCGGCAGGCCGACGCGCAGCCGTACCACGCGTACCCCGGCATCCTCCGCCGGCCGGGTCGCGGCCTCCCAGACCCGGCAGACGTCGGCCAGGAAGCCGTCGCCGGCCGGCGCGTCCTCCTCGACCACGCGGTCGCCGGTGTTGCCGTACCAACCCACGGCCGAGGAGTTGAGCAACACCCGGGGCCGATCGGCGGCGGGCAGGTCGGCGAGGGTGGTCGCCAGCGTGGTGGTGCTGTCCACCCTGCTGGTGCGGATCAACCGCCGGTAGTCGTCGTTCCAACGCTTGTCCCCGACGCCCGCGCCGGCCAGGTTGACCACGGCGTCCGACCCGGCGACCGCGGCCGGGTCGAGCTGCCCGGCGGCGGGGTCCCACCGTCGCTCCTGCGGATCGCGCGGCGGCCGACGGACCAGCCGGGTGACCTGGTGCCCGTCGGCCGCGAGTCGGGCAACCAGCCGGGTGCCGAGGAAGCCGGACGCGCCGGCCAGAAGGATCCGCATGCCCACATCTTCGCCCAGAATGCCGCCGGCGGATGCGTGGGGCGGCCGACGTCACCGGCTGCGGAGCGCCCCCGGCGAAGAAATCTGCGCGGTTCCCGCCGCCGGTAGGGAAAACTCAGGTCAGCGGGCGTTTCAGGCGTCGAAAAAAGCTGCGGCGCACATTCTGCGCCGGACACGTCTCCGCAGGTCAGAGCGAACGTGAATGCGGTGTTCATGATTGCTCTCGGGCGCGTACTCGGTCGACCATGAGTCATCCGAATGCGCCCCCGATAGGGGGTCGTCGCACCATGCCCGCCGTCGGGCGACCGTGAGGAGGAACCATGCCGATCCTGGTGACCGGAGCGACCGGGACCGTCGGAGGCAGCCTGGTCCGGCAACTGGTGGCCGCCGGCCACGACGTACGCGCGCTGACCCGCAACCCGGCGACCGCCGCACTGCCCCCCGGCGTGGAGGTGGTGGCGGGTGACTTCGCGCGGCCGCACACGCTGGCCCCGGCGCTGCGCGGCGTGACGCGCATGCACCTGGTCGCGATGGACGGGTACGGGCCGCTGACCACCGGTGCGGAGATCCTGGAGCTGGCCCGGCAGGCCGGCGTCCGCCGGGTCACCCACCTCGGCCACAACGATCCGAGCCGGGCGGACGACGACCCGATCGAGGCGCCCCACCGTCCCCTGCACCGGGCCATCGAGAACTCGGGCCTGGAGTGGACGCACGTCTTCCCCGGCGAGTTCATGGCGAACACCCGGGACTGGGCAGCCGGCATCCGGGCCGAGGGGGTGGTGCGGGCGCCGTTCGGGGACTGGAACAGCGCGCTGGTCCACGAGGCGGACATCGCCGCGGTCATCCTGGTGGCACTCACCGAGGACGGCCACTCCGGGCGGGTGTACCAGCCGACCGGGCCGGAGCCGGTCCGCCGCCGGGACGCGGTTCGGATGATCAGTGACGCGATCGGCCGTCCGGTGCGGCTCGACGAGCTGACCCCGGCGCAGGCCCGCGAGCACTGGAAGGACCACTACCCCGCCGAGGTGATCGAGTGGTTCCTGGAGATGGGGCGGTATCCCGACGGCAACGGCTGGGTCGCCCCGGACGTCGAGCAGGTGACCGGACGCCCCGGGCGCACGTTCCGGCAGTGGGCCGCCGAGCACGCGGACGACTTCCGCTGACGGCGCCCGGGGCGGGGACCGACCCGATGGTCAGGCCGCGTGGGCCGGACGCAGGTCTGCCAGCAGCCGCTCCACCTCGGTGTACGCCTCGACGCTCAGCGGGCCGAGCGCCAGGGTGGCCAGGTTCTCCTCGGCCTGCGCCACCGTGCGCAGACCGGGGATGGGCACCGTACGCGGGCTGCGGGCCAGCAGCCAGCCGAGCGCTCCCTGGGCCAGGGTGCGCCCGTCGGCGGTGAGCGCCGCGCGGACCTGGTCGACCCGGGCCGCCCAGCGCGGCGTCGGCCGTCCGTCGGTGAACCACTGCAGCCACTCGGGCGCCCGGCCACGTACGTCGTCCGCGCCGACCGCCCGCGTCGATCCGGTGAGCAGGCCCATCGCCAGCGGGCCGCGGTTGAGGCTGGCCAGGTCGTGGCTGTCGCAGACCGCCAGGACGGCCGCGTTGTCCCGCAGCACCGACTCGTCGTGCTGGATGGCGGCGCAGTGCACGCCCGCCGCCGCGAACGCCTCCGCCGAGGCCGGGTCGTCGGTGCTCCAGCCGTACGCCCGGATCTTGCCCTGGGCGACCAGGTCCTCCAGGGTGTCGATCAGGTCGAGCGCGGCGGGCACCGGCAGCTCGTTGATGTGCAGCTGGTAGAGGTCGACGTGGTCGGTGCCGAGCCGGCGCAGCGAATCCTCCAGGCTGCGCACCGCGAAGGCCGGGCTGGCGTCGGTGCCGAGCGCCCGGCGGGTGGCCTCCTCGCTGACGTTGCCGAACTTCGTGGCGATCACCGCGCCGTCCCGGCGACCGGCCAGGGCCCGGCCGAGGATCCGCTCGCTGTGCCCGGCGCCGTAGTTGCTGGCCGTGTCGAACAGGGTCACCCCGAGGTCGAGCGCGCGGTGGATGGTGCGGATCGACTCGTCGTCGTCCACCTCGCCCCAGCCGAACGGCTGCCCACCGTCGCCCCAGAGCGGGCCGCCGATCGCCCAGCACCCCATCCCGATCGCGCTCACCTCGATGCCGCTGCGTCCGAGCTTCCGTGTCGTCGTCATGCGCCCCAGCCTCCAACCTGGAGTGCGCTCCAGGTCAACCACTACCATCTCGGGCATGACCGGTTACGCCCCCTCGGAGGCCGCCCGGCGCAGCGGCTTCAGCCTGGACACCCTGCGGTACTACGAGAAGATCGGCCTGCTCGCCGACGTGAGTCGGACGTCGGGCGGCCAGCGCGTCTTCACCGACGACGACCTCGGCTGGCTGGTGTTGTTCCGTTGCCTGCGCGACACCGGGATGCCGATCGCCCAGATGTGCCGCTACGCGCAGCTGGCCCGGGAGGGCGAGCACACCGCCGACGACCGGCGGGAGCTGCTGCAACGGCACGCCACGCAGGTCGAGGAGCAGATGCGCCTGCTCCAGCGCCAGTACGACCACCTCCGGGAGAAGATTCGCTTCTACGAGCAACTGCCCGGCTCGGGGTCGGAGGGCGGGTAGGCCACCCCGGCCGGTGCGCGTGGGCGCTCAGGTGATGGCGGCCAGCCGGGGCAGCAGCGGGGCCAGCGGATCGAGCGCGTCGGCCCGGACCACGTAGCGGGTCACGCCCCAGCGCCGCCGGTGCGCGGCCACCGCCGCGACGATCTCGTCGGCGGTGCCGATCAGCACGAACGGGGTGGCGAGAAGCTCGTCGACGGTCAGGCCGGTCTCCCCGGCGGTCTGCGCGGCGGCGGCCGCCGCACCGTCGCCCACCACGACCCGCTGCACCAGCGCCTCCAGCGCGGGCGGGGCGTCCCGCCCGGCCGCGCCGGTAGCGATCGCGGCCAGTTGCGCGTCGATCTCCGCGGCGCGCCAGCGCACGTCGTGGCCGTGGCCGTCGGCGAGAGTACGACCGAAGCCGCTGAGCCCGACCACGTCGGCGTGTGCCCCGGCCCAGCGCAGCAGGTCGGTGTTGGCCGTGCCCACCGTCAACGGGATCCGCGGCTGCACCGGTCGGGGCCGGTCCAGTCGCGCGGCGTGCACCGCCAGGTCGGCGGAGTCGACCGTGACCTCCTCGCCGGCCAGTAGGGCCCGGACCGCCTCGGCCACCGCGATGCAGCGGCGTACCCGGCCGGCGACGTCCGGGCGCTTCCGCCCCACCGCCCGCCACTCGACCGGGGTGTGGCCGGCGCCGATGCCGAGCCGGGCCCGCCCGCCGGAGACCAGGTCGAGGGTCGCCACGTCGGTGGCGAGCAGCGCCGGCTCCCGGACGCCGGCGTTGGTGACGTACGAGCCGAGCCCGAGCGTCGAGGTGACCGACGCGGCGGCGGCCAGCGCGACGAACGGCGCGGCGACCACGCCCGGGTGGTCGCCGACCAGCAGCGCGTCGTAGCCGGCCGACTCGGCCCGGCGGGCCAGCTCGCACCAGCTGGCGGCGTCGGACGGGCTCGCCTGGATCGAGAAGGTGACCATGGCCCCAGCCTGCCGTCCAGCGGGGCCTCGTGGCCAGTGCGGAAGGGCCGGTTCTGCCGAGGGGAGAAAGGCGTCAGCCGACGGGCGGCGCGGTCAGGCCGAGGAGTTCCTCGACCGTCCCCGGCCGGCCGGTGAGCGCGTTCAGCGCGGTGACCAGCCTCTTCTCCTCGTACCGGAAGTGCGACTCCAGCAACGCGGCAAGCCCGTCCAGCTCGGCACGCAGGTGGGCCACCGGGACGGGCGCGGGATCGCCCAGCAGCTCCTCGACCCGGCCCAGGATCCCCGCGACCACCTCGTGGTCGGTGATCAGGTTGGCCAGGACCGGGCGCAGCTCGGGGACCTCGTCGGCCAGCAGCCGGAACGCGCCGGCGTCCTCACCGGTGTGGTGCCGGCCGAGCGCAGCGCAGAAGGTCAGGCAGTGGGCCCGCAGGTCCCGCGAGGGGCAGGCCTCGCCGGGGCCGTCGGCGTCGAGGCTCGCCCGGAGGCGGGCCAGCTCCGCGCCGAGCCAGAGGTGGATTTCGATCATCTGATTGCCGACGGCGGCGAGCCGGTCGGCCGATGAAGTGGTCGGGTGCACGTTCGTCCCATGCTGTCCCCGCGTCTCCATGCCCACGGCGGCCTTCGTGCCGGGTGCACCGCGACGCTGAGCCGTAGCCTATCCCGGGCGGGGTCACGGCGTGGTCGGCTCGTCGGGCTCCTTGAGGTGCCAGCTGGCCCGGAAGTCGGCCTCGTGGGCCTCGTGGACGGTCTTTTCCTCAAAGACGGCGGCCCGCAGCGCGTGCCGCGACTCCGACATCACCAGCACCTCGACGGCCACCAGCGCGACGCAGATCGCGGTGAGGAGGGTGAGCGCGCCCAGCGCCGGAAGGTGCTGCCCGACCGGCAGGGCCGCCGTCAGCACCACCAGCACGCCGATCCGGGTCCAGGTGATGGTGTGCAGGGTGCGCAGCTGGAACAGCAGATTGGCGGCGAAATAGCAGATCACCCCGCCGAAGAGCAACGGCACGGCGGGCCCGTCGATTCGTTGCGCTGGTCCGCCGGCCGGGTCGGTGATCTGGTGCAGGATCTCCTCGCTGCCGATGGAGAAGAGGATCACCGCAGCGATCATCGGCAGGTAGAGGTAGGCGTACGCGTCGCGGGCCATCGCCACCCGGGGGCCGCCCTCGGCCGCGTGCAGGGCGATCCGGGCGGCCGGGCCGATGAAGTCGAAGTGCGCCCACCACAGGGCGGCGGTGAAGAAGATCCCGAGCGAGGCGGCGGCCACCGCCGGCCAGGTGACCGGCTTGCCGACGAGCAGGTTGCCGCCGACGCCCACGGAGATCACCGACTCGCCCAGCGCGATGATCAGGATGAGGTCGTAGCGTTCCGTCCAGTGCTCGGCGCTGGTGACCCCCCAGCCCCAGGTGCCGACGATGAAGCCGGTGGCGTACTGGACCAGCACCACGGTGATCCACAGGGCGTCGCGGACCATCGCGGCCTGAGCGGGATCGGCGATCAGTGGCGGCACCAGCGCGGCGGCCAGCAACAGGACGATGCTCGCCGCCAGCTCCGGGGCGAACCGGCGTAGCTGTCGGCGCTCCTGCGGGCTGTCCCGCACCACATGTTGATACAAGATCATGTGGATGCCCCGGACCACGACGTAGCTGATGGCCACCAGCATCGGGCCGGCGGCCCCGCGTTTCGGGTCGCTGAACGCCTGCGGCAGCGCCAGCGCGAACGCGAACAGGGCGGCCATCGCGATCACCATGAGCACCGGCACGTAGCCCTCGCCGAGCCGGACCCGGGTGGCGACCAGGCTGTGCACCACCCAGATCCACCAGAGCACGGCGAGCACCAGACCGGCGTGCAGGAGCTGCCGGCCGGAGATGTTCGCGGCGGTCGCCCGGGTGATGATGAAGAACGAGAAGACGAAGACCAGATCGAAGAAGACCTCGAACTTGTCCACCCGGGCGCCGGGGGCGATCGGGACGGCGGGCCCCAGTCGCCCACGCCGTCGGTAGCCGCCCACGATCCCACTCTGGCAGCGTCCAGCCCGGCCCGAGGCCGGAACGGGTCAGCCCGGCCGGTGGTGCCGCAGACCGTCCATCAACAGGTCGAGCAGCCGCTCGGCCTGGGCGCGTTCGGCGGCCGCCAGCGAGATCCCGCTGAGGCTGGCCAGCACGTCTGGGGTGTCGACATCGGCCCGTACGGTGCCGGCCGCGGCGCCCGCGCTCAGCAGTCGGTCGAGCGCCTCCAGCAGCCGGTCCCGGCTCTGCGCGTACGGGTTGGCGCCGGCGGCGATCACCAGGCGCAGGGCGTCGGCCATTCCGCGCTTGGTGGCGAGGTAGTCGATGAACCGGGACATCCAACCCCGTAGCGCCCGGTCCGGCGGTAGGTGGTCGAGCAGGTCCGGCGCGGCGTCGCAGAGTTTGCCCAGTTCGTTGCGGTACGCCGCCTCGATCAGCGCCTCGCGGGTGGGGAAGTGGCGATAGAGGGTGCCGATGCCCACCCCGGCCTCCCGGGCGATGCCGTCGAGCGTTACCTCCGGCCCGGGGCGGGAAAACGCCTGGATCGCGGCGTCCAGCAGTCGCTCGCGGTTGCGCAGGGCATCCGCCCGCAGCGGGCGGGGGCTGGTCTCCGGCACACGTCCTCCCTCGCTGGTACGGGCCAGTGGTATCCGGAGGAAGCTCCGGTTAGTCTCGGACGTAGCGGAGGATCCTCCGCTTCCATCGTAGCGGCGGGCCGGGTCGGCCCGCCCTACCCGAACAAGGATGGATCATGACGACGAGCACCCCGATCACCACCGCGTTCACCCATGACTCCACCGCCATGGACGTGATCCAGGGCGTGGACCTCGGCGGCCGGCGGGCGATCGTCACCGGCGGGTCGTCCGGCATCGGCACCGAGACCGCCCGCGCCCTGGCCAGCGCCGGCGCGCAGGTCACCCTGGCCGTACGCAACACCGACGCCGGGCAGCGCGCCGCCGACGACATCACCGCCAGCACCGGCAACGACCAGATCCTGGTCGCCCCGCTCGACCTCGCCGACCAGGGCTCGGTCGCCGACTTCGTGGCCAACTGGGACGGCCCGCTGCACATGCTGGTGAACAACGCCGGCATCATGGCCGCGCCCGAGATGCGGACCCCGCGGGGCTGGGAGATGCAGTTCGCCACCAACCACCTGGGGCACTTCGCGCTCGCCACCGGGCTGCGCCCCGCGCTGTCCGCCGCCGACGGCGCCCGCATCGCGTCGGTCAGCTCCGCCGCCCACCTGCGCTCGCCGGTGGTCTTCGAGGACATCCAGTACGAGCGCCGGCCGTACGAGCCGTGGCAGGCGTACGGACAGTCGAAGACGGCGAACGTGCTCTTCGCCGTGGAGGCGACCCGGCTCTGGGCCGACGACGGCATCGTCGCCAACTCGCTGATGCCCGGCGCGATCCAGACCAACCTCCAGCGCTACGTCAGCGAGGACGAACTGAACCGGATTCGCTCGGGCAACGCGGCGGCCTGGAAGACCGTCGAGCAGGGCGCCGCCACCTCGGTGCTGGTCGCCGCCTCACCGCTGATCGACGGGGCCGGCGGGCGGTACTTCGAGGACTGCCAGGAGGCTGGCCCGGTGGTGCCCGGAGAGCGGCGCGGCGTCGCCCCGTACGCGCTGGACCCGGAGGCCGCTGAACGGCTCTGGCAGGTCTCGACCGCGCTGCTCAAGGGCTGAGCGCGCAGCGTCGGCCGGGGTCCGCCCCGACCGGCGCTCCGCCCTCGAACGACGAAAAGGGCGCCCCGGTCGATGACCGGGGCGCCCTTTCCGACTGGCTCGGTGATCAGGCCAGGCCCAGCTCCGACTCGAAGTTGCCGGCCTCCAGCCGCTCCTTGACCGCGGCCAGGAAGCGGGCGGCGTCGGCGCCGTCGATCAGCCGGTGGTCGTAGGACAGGGCCAGGTAGACCATCGACCGGACCGCGACGACCTCGCCGAGCTCCGGGTCGTTGACCACGACCGGCCGCTTGACCACGGCACCCGTGCCGAGCATCGCCGACTGCGGCGACGGCACGATCGGGGTGTCGAAGAGCGCGCCCCGGCTGCCCGTGTTGGTCAGCGTGAAGGTCGCCCCGGCGATCTCATCCGGGCTGATCTTGTTGGTCCGGGTCCGCTCGGCGAGGTCCGCGACCCGCTTGGCGATGCCGCCCAGGTTGAGGTCGCCGGCGTTGTGGATGACCGGCACCAGCAGACCGCGCTCGGTGTCCACGGCGATGCCCAGGTGCTCCGCGTCCGGGTACGTGATCGTCCCGCCGTCCAGGTCCATCCGGGCGTTGACGATCGGGTACGTCTGCAGAGCCTCGACGGCCGCGAGGGCGAAGAACGGCAGGAAGGACAGCTTCACACCGTGTCGCTGCTGGAAGGAGTCCTTCGCCTGCGTCCGCAGCTTCGCGATCCTGGTGACGTCCACCTCGATCACCGTGGTGAGCTGCGCCATCTCGTGCAGCGACTCCTGCATCCGCGTGGCGATGGCCTTGCGGATCCGGGTGAGCTTCTCGGTGGTCCCCCGCTTGCCGCTCGGCTGCGGCTTCGCGGCCGGCTTCGCCGGGGCCGCCGACGGGGCGGCGGCCGGCTGCGCCGTCGGAGCCGGGGCGGCCTTCGCCGCTTTGGCCTTCTCGGCGGCCTCCAGCACGTCCTGCTTGCGGATCCGGCCACCCACGCCGGTGCCGTTGAGCGAGGACAGCTCGACGCCGTGCTCGCTGGCCAGCTTGCGCACCAGCGGCGTGACGTACCCGGCGGCCTCCTCGCCGCCACCCGGGGCGGGGGCGGACGGGCGCTGCGGCGTCGGGGTCGGCGCGGCCGGCTGTGCGGCCTGCTCGGCCTTCACCGGCTGCGCCGAGGTCTCGGCCTCCGCGGACGGCTCGTTGTACGACACGCCCGGGGTGGGCTCCTCGACCTTCGGCTCCGGCTTCGGCTCGGCCTTGGGCGCCGGCTTGGCCTCCGCCTTCGGTTCGGGCTTCGGCTCGGGCTTCGGCTCGGGCTTCGCCTGCGCCGGGGCGGCACCGGCAACGCCGATGATCGCCAGGTCGGCGCCGACCGCGGCGGTCTCGTCCTCGGCGACCTTGATCTCCAGCACCGTGCCGGCGACCGGCGACGGGATCTCGGTGTCCACCTTGTCGGTGGAGACCTCCAGCAGCGGCTCGTCGACCTCGATGGTCTCGCCGACCTGCTTGAGCCAGCGGGTGACCGTACCCTCGGTGACGCTCTCGCCCAGGGCCGGCATCTTCACCGCGGTGCCCTCGCCCGCACCGGCGGCGGCCGGGGCCGGCGCCTCGTCCTGGGCCACCTGGTCGGCGGTGCCCTCAGCGGCGGCCGTCGGCTCGGTGGCCGACTCGGCCGGAGCCTGCTGCTGCTCCTGCGGGGCGGCCTCGCCGCCACCGGCCGACTCGCCCTCACCCGCGATGACGGCCAGCTCGCTGCCGACCTCCGCGGTCTCGTCCTCGCCGACCACGATCCGGCTCAGCACGCCCGCCGCGGGCGACGGGATCTCGGTGTCGACCTTGTCGGTCGAGACCTCAAGCAGTGGCTCGTCGACCTCGACGGTGTCGCCCTCCTGCTTGAGCCAGCGAGTGACGGTGCCCTCGGTGACGCTCTCGCCGAGCCGGGGCATGGTGACCGATACCGGCATGTTCTGAGACTCCTTCATTCCCCTGGTGGGATCTTCGCCCGTCGCCGGACGCCGCGGGTTGTGGTGATCAGGCGTGCGCGTGCAGCGACTTGCCGGCGAGGGCCATGTGCGCCTCGCCCAGGGCCTCGCTCTGGGTCGGGTGGGCGTGCACGAGCTGGGCGACCTCGGCCGGGTAGGCCTCCCAGTTGTAGATGAGCTGCGCCTCACCGACCAGCTCACCCATCCGGGCACCGACCATGTGCACGCCGACCACCGGGCCGTCGGCGACCCGGACCAGCTTCACGAAGCCGGTGGTCTTGAGGATCTGGCTCTTGCCGTTGCCACCCAGGTTGTAGTTGTACGTCTTGACCTTGTCGGCGCCGTACTGCTCCTTGGCCTTCGCCTCGGTCAGACCCACCGACGCCAGCTCCGGGTCGGAGTAGGTGACCCGCGGGATGCCGGCCTCGTCGATCACGGCCGGGTTCTGGCCGGCGATCTCCTCGGCGACGAAGATGCCTTGCTGGAAGCCGCGGTGCGCGAGCTGGAGGCCGGGCACGATGTCGCCGACCGCGTAGACGTTCGGCACGCTGGTGCGCAGCCGCTCGTCGGTCAGCACGTAGCCGCGATCCATCTTCACGCCCTGCTCCTCGTACCCGAGGTTGGCGGTGTTCGGGCCGCGACCCACGGCGACGAGCAGCAGCTCGGCCTCGACGGTCTCGCCGCCCTGGATGGTCAGCTTGACGCCCTTCTCGGTCTTCTCGACCTTCTCGAACGGCTTGCCGACCTTGAAGTTGATCTTCCGCTTGCGGAACGCCCGCTCCAGCGCCTTCGACGACTCCTCGTCCTCGGCGGCCACCAGCCGGGGGAGCGCCTCGACGATCGTCACGTCCCCCCCGAAGGACTTCCACACGCTGGCGAACTCGACGCCGATCACGCCGCCACCCAGCACGATCACCGACGACGGAACCCGGTCCATGGACAGCGCGTGGTCGCTGGTGATGATCCGCTCGCCGTCGACCTCCAGGCCCGGCAGGCTCTTGGCGTACGAGCCGGAGGCCAGCACGAGGTTGCGGCCGGTGTAGCGCTTGCCGTCCACCTCGACCACGTTCTTGCCGACCAGCTTGCCGGCGCCGGCCACGAGGGTGATGTTCTTCGAGCCACCCACCAGGCCCTGCAGGCCCTTGTACAGGCGGGAGACCACGCCGTCCTTGTACGAGTTGACCGCGGCCATGTCGATCCCGACCAGCTCGGCCTTCACACCGAACTGCTCCGACTCGCGGGTCTGGTCGGCGATCTCCGCGGCGTGCAGCAGGGCCTTCGTCGGGATGCAGCCGTTGTGCAGGCAGGTGCCGCCCAGCTTGCCCTTCTCGATCAGCGCGACGGACAGGTCCAGTTGGGCGGCGCGCAGCGCCGCCGCGTAGCCGCCGCTGCCACCTCCGAGGATGACAATGTCGAAGGTTGCGTCGTTCGGCTCGCTCACGTCCAACTCCCAGGTCGCGTCACTGCATCGGGGGTCACGGCGGGGCAACTACAGACACACCCCACCTCGGTCATCTTGTCACCACTGGGCACAGGGTGCGTACTGAGGTGCCCAACGACACGTCGGTGACACGTACCCTTGGCACCGTTGTCGATGACGGAGCGTGGGGGAGAGGTCCGGTGGGGTTGTTCCGGCGCCGCAAACAGGCGCGTGTGCCCAGCCACGACCGCGCGGCGGATCGCGGTGATCTGGATCATCTCGAGAACTTCATCCGGAGCCGTCGCGGCGTCGAGGCGTACATCGAACCGCGGACGACGGTGACGGAGACCACGGTCATCCTGATCGCCGACGACGGGGAGTGGACCCGCCGGCGCATCGACGGCCCGGACGGCGCGCGGCGCTTCGCGTACCGGATGGGCATCCCGGTGTACGACGTCCGGCTGATGGGCTACCCGCAGCGCATGCGCGACTTCAACGAGCGCCGCAAGCGGCGCCCCGAGCGGTACTGAGATGCAAGGAGGGGCCCCTTATTAACGCCAGGCGTTAATAAGGGGCCCCTCCTTGCATCGGTCAGCCGTTGACGGCGACGTCCTCGACCAGCTGCACCAGGGTGCGGACCGGCACACCGGTGCCGCCCTTGGTCAGGTAGCCGGTCGGCTCGCCGGAGTGGTAGCCCGGCCCGGCGATGTCGATGTGCGCCCAGGCCACGTCGTCGGTCACGAACTCGCGCAGGAACACACCGCCCTGCAACATGTGCCCGGCCCGGTCCATCCCGGCGTTGACCTGCGAGATGTCCGCCACGTCGGAGTCCATGCCCTTGCGCACGTCGTCCGGCAGCGGCATCGGCCAGGCCGGCTCGCCGACCGCGTCGCCGACCGTCCGGACCCGCTCGCACAGCTCCGGACTGCCCATGACGCCGGCCATCCGCTTGCCCAGCGCGATCACCTGGCCGCCGGTCAGGGTGGAGGTCTCGAACAGGTAGTCGGTGCCGTCCGCGCAGGCGCGGGCGATCGCGTCGGCCAGGATCATCCGGCCCTCGGCGTCGGTGTTGAGCACCTCCACCTTCTTGCCGCTGTACATGCTGATGACGTCACCCGGCCGGTAGCTGGTGCCCGACGGCATGTTCTCCGCCATCGGCAGGTAGGCGCTGACCGCCACCGCCGGCTTGAGCGCGGCGATCGCCAGCATGGCCGCACCCACCGCGGCGGCACCCGCCATGTCGGACTTCATCTCCCACATGCCCTGTGCCGGCTTGATCGAGATGCCGCCGGTGTCGAAGGTGATTCCCTTGCCGACCAGCGCGACCCGCTTACCGCTGCCGCCGCCCTCCGGGGTGTAGGTGAGCTTCACCAGGCGCGGCGGGGCCTCCGAGCCCTGCCCGACCGCGATGATGCCGCCATACCCACCGGCGGCCAGCGCCGCCTCGTCCAGGACCTCGACGCCGAGGCCCGCCGCCCGGGCGGCGTCGGCCACCGCGTCGGCGAACACCGGCGGCCGCAGCTCGTTCGGCGCCGTGTTCACCCAGTCCCGGCTCAGCCGGACCGCGCCGGCCACCACCTGCGCCCGGCTGATCTCCGCCAGAGCGCCCGCGTCGCCGGCATCCGGCACCGAAACCAGCACCTCGGCCACCGGCTCCCGCCGGGTCGGCTGCGGCCGGGTCTTGTAGCCCGCGAACCGGTACCCGCCGAGCAGCGCGCCCTCCGCGACCGCGCGCAGTGCGGCCGGCGCGTCGGCGTCGTCCGGCAGCGGCATGGCCAGCGCCACCTTCTGCGCGCCCGCCAGGGCCCGGATCGCGGCGCCGGCCGCCCGGCGCAGCGTCTCCGGGGCCGGGGCGGCGCCCGACGGCTCCGGGCCGAGCCCGACCGCGGTGACCAGCGGCGCGGTGACGGTGCCCAGCGTGGCCAGCTTGATCACCTCGCCCGGGCCACCGGTCGCGCCGAGCAGCGCCAGCGTCTCGGTCAGCTTGCCGTCGAACGCGGCGGCAATGCTCTCCGCGCCGCTGGCGAGCAGCAGGGTGCCGGCGAGGCCGCTGGTGGCGCCCTGCTCTCCGGTCTGGCTGTGCACGCCGATCACGATCGCGTCGACGGCGAGCTCCGCCGGGTCGGTGTCGACCAGGCTCAGGGTTGTGGTGCGGGGCGATGTCACTGAAGTTACTCCGGGCGGGCCGGGCCGGCCGCGTCGTCGCGTACCGGCGATGAAGGTCTCCGGCGGAACGTACCCGCCGGACGTCAGGGCTGTCCCGCCGATGATGCCGACGGGTCCCGCCGATGCTAACCAGCGGCGCTGCCCCCGGTAAGTTGCCACCCATGACCGAAGTGACCTCCGACGCCGCCGCGACCCGGCTGCGCCGTTCCCCGCTGCACGAGCGGCACACCGCCGCCGGCGCCAAGTTCGCCCCCTTCGGGGGCTGGGAGATGCCGCTGGAGTACGCCGGCGGCGGGGTGCTCAAGGAGCACACCGCGGTGCGGAGCGCGGTGGGGGTCTTCGACGTGTCGCACCTGGGCAAGGCCCGGGTGAGCGGCCCCGGCGCCGCCGATTTCGTCAACGCCTGCCTCAGCAACGACCTGGGCCGGATCGGGCCGGGCCGGGCGCAGTACACGCTCTGCTGCGACGACGCCACCGGCGGCGTGGTGGACGACATCATCGCCTACCTGTACGCCGACGACCACGTCTTCCTCATCCCGAACGCGGCGAACACCGCCGAGGTGGTCCGCCGGTTGCGGACCGCCGCGCCGGAGCAGGTCACCGTCACCGACGAGCACGAAGCGTACGCCGTGCTGGCCGTGCAGGGCCCGCGCTCGGCCGAGCTGCTGGGCGCCCTCGGCCTGCCCACCGACCACGGCTACATGAGCTTCTCCGCCGCCAGCCTGGCCGGGGTCGAGCTGACGGTCTGCCGCACCGGCTACACCGGCGAGCTGGGCTACGAGCTGGTCGTGCCGTCGGAGCACGCGGTCACGGTCTGGGACGCGCTCTTCGCCGCCGGCGAGAGCTTCGGGCTGCGCGCCTGCGGCCTGGCCGCCCGGGACACGCTGCGCACCGAGATGGGCTACCCGCTGCACGGGCAGGACCTGTCGCTGGACATCACCCCGGTGCAGGCACGGTCCGGCTGGGCGGTGGGCTGGGACAAGCCGGCCTTCTGGGGCCGCGACGCGCTGCGCACCGAGAAGGCCGACGGCCCCCGGCGTACGCTGCGCGGCCTGGTGGCCGTCGACCGGGCCATTCCGCGGCCCGGGATGACCCTGCACGTCGGTGACGTGCAGGTCGGCACGGTCACCAGCGGCACCTTCTCGCCGACCCGCAAGCAGGGCATCGCGCTGGCCCTGCTGGACACCGACGCCAAGCTCGCCGATGGCGACCTCGTCGAGGTCGAGATCCGCGGCCGCCGAGCCCCCATGCAGATAACCCGCCCCCCCTTCGTCAACCCCTCAGTCAAGTAACCCCCCAACCGGAGTCAGGGGATTTTGGGGGTGGGGGGTTCGCCGGAGTCCAGGACTGCCTGGGTCCAGCCGCCCTCGATCACGCCGGTGGCGTCGAGCACCGCCCAGTCGACCACGTCGGTCGACTCCACCACGACCGGGGCGCCGATCCGCACCGAGGAGTCGGTGGCGGCGTCGCTGGCGCTCACCCCGACGATCCGCTCCGGGGCCTCCCACGAGGTGACGCCGGCCCAGACGTACTCCGGGCCGTCGTCGCCGGGCAGGCCGTACTTGACCACCAGCTGCGCCTCGGGCGGCAGTTGGCCGGCGACGAACCGGGTCCGGGCGTCGTCCAGCGCGGCCCGGGCGGTGGCGACCGCCCGGCTCATCGCGTCACCGGAGCGGGCGTAGCGCACGTCCGGCTGGATCCCGGAGAACAGCGTCGCGCAGGCGGCGGCGTAGTAGCGCCCGTCCGGACCGGGATGCCCGGCCGGCGGGCGCAGGCTGAGGAACGAGTCGGCCTCCGGGTCGGTCGCCGGGTCCAGCTCCAGGCGCAGCAGCACCGGGGCCGTCGCACCGTGCTGCTCCGGGTTGCCGTACGCCACCGCGATGTCGTGTCCGGTGACCGTGGCCAGCACCGGCAACTGTACGAACGCCGGCACCTCCTCGCCGGAGAGCCCGTCGGTCCAGTCCCGCAGCAGCCGTCGTGCCGCCCCGGTCATCACCGCACCCCAGGCCCGGGTGAGGTGGTCGGGCACCCCCTGGGTCTGCAACTCCAGCAGCCCGAAGCGGCGCAGCCCCTTGGTGGTGAACCACAACCCCTCCACGTCGGAGGAGTACGGCACCAGCACCCAGTCCACCAGCCGGATCCGGCCCTGCTCGTCCGGGAGTGAGCGCAGCGCGGTCGCCGGGTCGAGGAACTGCAGGCCGAAGACGTCCACCACGTCGCTGTCGACGGACTCCGCCACCGCCGCCGCCACCGCCCGGGCCGCCCACTCGTGCGCCGGCGGCCAGCCGGGCCGGTACTCGGCCTGCACCACCACCAGGTGGGTCGACGCCGCCAGCCGGGCCAACTGCTCCTCGGTGGCGCCGAACGCGGTGAGCAGATCCGGTGGCAGCTCGGGGAACTCGGCGATCGGCCGGGTGTCCACGCTCATCAGTGGGCTGTCCAGCATCTGCCGGGCCAGCCCGTGCACCGGCTCGGCCAGCCGGCCGGTCAGCGCCGCCACCGCGGTCTTCGCGCTGACCTTCGGCAGCCCCGCCATCGGCACCAGGTAGGTCGCGCTAAGCGACTCCGGGACCGGTACGGGCAGGAAGTCGTCCGTGATGAGCATTCTCGTTCCCCCGGTGGCCGTCCGGTGCTGTCGAGCCGAACGCTACCCGGCTCGCCTCGCCGGCTTCAGCCGGACAGCACCAGACCCAGGTAGACCAGCGTGGTGACCACCTCGACGGTCGCGCCGAGCACGTCGCCGGTGATCCCGCCGAGCCGGCGTACCACGTGGGCCAGCAGCGGCACCGCGACGGCGAACGCGGCGGCGACGGCCAGCGGCCCCTGCCACGGGCGGCCCGGCACCGCGGGCACCGCCAGCAGCACGACGGCGACCGCGCCGGCGGCCAGTGCCACCGGGCCCACCGTGCCGGCCACCAACGCGCCCAGCCCGTCCGCGCGGGCCGCCGGCACGCCCCGCCGGCAGGCCACCGTCACACCCAGCCGCCCGGCGGCAGTCGCCGCGACCACCGCCGCGAGGCACGCGGGCCAGGACCGACCGGCAAGTTCGGCGAGCGCCGCCGCCTGCACCAGCAGGACGACCACCAGGGCGACCACCCCGAACGGGCCGACGTCCGGCTTCTTCATGATCTCCAGAGCGGCGGCGCCCCGCCGGTACGAGCCGAGCGCGTCCACGGTGTCGGCCAGCCCGTCCAGGTGCAGCCCCCGGGTGAGCAGGGCGGCGGCACCCACCGTCACGCCGGCGGTCACCAGCGGGGGAGCGAACGCGCCGGCCAGCAGCAGCACGCCGGCCAGCAGCGCGCCGAGCAGGGCGCCGACCGCCGGGGCGAGCGCCATCGCGGTGCCGGCCACCGGGCGGTCGATCCGGCCGGCCCGGACCGGCAACGTGCTGAACGTGGTGACCGCCAGCCGGGCCCCCGCGGCGAGCCGCGACTCAGCCGGCACGCCAGCCCGACGCCGCCTGCTCGTCCGCCCCAGTGGTGGTGGCCGGACCCGGCCCGGCTGGCTCCGGCTCGGCGTAGTCCGGTTCGGCGTCCTCCGGTTCGGCGTCCTCCGGCTCCTCGGTGCCCTGGTCCGGCTCCCCTTCGCCGGCCAGCGACGGGTGGACCGGCAGCGCGGCGGCCAGGGACAGCACCGAGCGCAGCAGCGGGAGCGCGACCAGCGCGTTGGCCCCCTCGCCGAGGTCCAGCCGCAGGTCGAGCAGCGGGGTGAGGCCGAGCACGTCGGCGGCCAGCCGCACCGCCGGGTGACCGCCGTGGTCGGCGAGCAGGCACCAGTGCCGCGCCTGCCCGGCCAGGTCGCGGCTGACCATGCCGGCGGCCAGCCCGACCGGCCCGTCCAACAGCACCGGAATCCGGCGGGCGGTGGCGCCGAGCAGCACGCCGGTGGCCACCGCCACGTCGCCGCCGCCCAGCTCGGCCAGCACGTCCTTGGCACCCCGAGGCGAGCGGCGGGTGCGGTGCAGCGCGTCGCGTACCGCCGCGCAGCGGATCATCCAGGCCGCGTCGTCGATCTCGCCGGAGTTTGTGATCACCCGGCCGAGCACGGCCGGCGGCTCCGCGCCCGCGGTGGCCGCCAGCACCGCCGCGGCGGCGGCCTCGGTGCCGGCGCCGCACGCGGCCAGCACCAGCAGCTGTACGCCGGCGTCGGCGGCCTGCTCGGCCAACCGCCAGCCGTAGCGCAGCGCCGAGTCCACCTGCTCGGGCGTGAGCGCCGGCTCGTCCTCCATCGGCGCGGCGGCCGGAGTGTCCACCACCTGGAGGCTGGCCCCACTCTCGGCGGCCAGCCGGGCCAACGCGCCCTGGCCGGCGCGGGCCTGCCCGGCCCGGCGCGCCGACTCGCCGGCGACCGTGCCGGCCGACGCGCCACCGGCGTGGTCACCGTGCAGCAGCAGCACCCGCACGGAATTCCAGGCGACCGGGGTCGAGGTGCCCTGGGTGGCGGCGGCGAAGCCGACGACGCGGTCCAGCACGCCCAGCCCGGCACCGGGTACGTCCAACGTGGCCAGTCGGTCCACCGCCTGGGGGCCGGTGTACTCGTCGGGCATCGGCAGCTCCATTCCCGGCTGGATGACCAGCCCGGTGGCCACCATGGGCAGCGCCATGGTCGGCGCGGCCCAGGGGTTGCCCGGCTCCTGGTTCGGGGCCGCCGGCGGCGCGTGGGTCAGCACGTCCGGCAGCTGCACCTCGGGGGCGGTCTCGACGTCGGCCGAATCCGCTCCGACCGGCCCGGGCCCGACCGGCGCGGTCCCGGTGGCGGGTGCCGGCGGCACGGCGGCGGTCGCGGGCGGCACGGCGGCGGTCCTGGGCGGCACGGTCGGCTTCAGCCAGGCCGGCTGGCCGGCGACCACCAGCACCACCGCGTCGCAGGCGTCGGCGACGGCCCGGTTGGCCGCGCCGAGCGCGTCGGTGAACGCCCGGCCCAGCGGCGTGGTCGGCACCAGGGACAACCCGACCTCGGGGCTGACCAGCACCACCCGCGCCGAGCAGGCGCGGATCGCCTCGGCCAGCTCAGCGATGGTCGCCACGTCGTCGGCGGGCTGGTGCTCCGGGTCGAGCAGCACCGTCACCCAGCCGCCCAGGTCGTCCACGAGCAGCGTCTCGTTCGGCTGGGCGGACGCGAGCACGTCGGCCAGCCGCCGCGGGTCGGCCGCGGTCTCCTCGGTGCTCCAGCTGCCCGGCCGCCGGGCGCGGTGCGCCGCCAGGCGGGTCGCCCACTCGGTGTCCTCCGGGTCGCCCTCCCCTGCGGTGGCGATGTAGCGGACCACCGGCGCGTCGGCGACCAGGGACTCAGCGAACTCGGACTTGCCGGACCGGATACCGCCGAGAACCAGGACCGTGTTCCACCCGTCAACGGACATGCCCGTACCTTAAGGCCGCCCGGGGTGCCGTTGCCTGCCGGCCCGGTGGTCGCGGTCCGGTCAGTCGCAGTGCTCGAATCCGCTGCCGTAGCTGACCCCGCCGGTGGCGCCACCCCACCTCACGCACGTGCCGGCTGCGCTGGCCCGCACCGGCCCGGCGTAGTAGTCGAACGACCCGCTGTCGGTGCCGCGGGCACGCTCCTGCACCTCCAGGTACGCCGACGCCGCCGATTTGGTGCCGACCGCGGTGTCCTTCAGGGTAACCACGCAGTTGTTGCCGGTGCCCGAGTGGTACAGCAGGTAGACGCGGCCCCGCCGGCGCCCGTCGCCGCCGGTCAGCGTCGCCGAGTCGATCACCTGGTAGCCGCTGCCGCACACCTGGGTCGCGGTGTACGGGTTGGGCCGGCCCGCCGTGCTGCCGCTGGACGGCGGCTTGCCGGTGACGGCCCCGGTCGGCGGGCTTCCCGGTGCCGTGGTGCGTGGGGCCGGGGCGCCGCTGGCCGGCGCGCTGGGCTGATCGGCGACGCCGGTCGACGCGGTGGTCGCGGTGCGGCTGGCACCCGGCGTGCCGCTGGGCCGGGGGCCCGGGGTGGCCGCGTCCCCGCTCGGCAGCGGGACGTTCGCGGCCGACGCCGATTCGCCGGCCAGTGCGGCCGGAAGGTCCGTTCCACGCGGCTCCGGGTCGGGCCGCAGCGCCGCCACGGTCCCGGCGACCAGCGCGACGAGGACGACCGCACCGACCCCGACCAGCAGTGGCCCGCGCCGCCGGCCCGACCCGGTCCGGAACGGGTCCTCCCGGGTCCCCGCCGGTTCGGTTCCGAAGACCGCCGGGGGGCGCAGATCCGTGGGCGGAGCCGGTGGCGTCGGCGCGGTGGTCGCGTGGGCCGGCGGGGTGGGGCTCGGGACGGGCCGCGCGGGTGCCGGCGGGGTGGGGCTCGGGACGGGCGGCGTGACGGACGGCGGGGTGGGGCTCGGGACGGGCGCCGCGACGGACGGCGGGGTCGGACCCGGGCCGGACGGGCCGGGGGCGGCCAGCGCCCAGGGTGGGCGGGCGGCCGGCGGGATGCTGGCCAGGGTCGCGTCGCGGGCGTCAGCGGCGGCGCGGGCCAACTCGGCGGCGCTGGCGAACCGGTCCGCCGGCCGCTTGGCCAACGCCCGCGCGACGACCGCCACCACCGCGGGTGGGGTGTCCGACGGCAGCGGCGCAGGCTCGTCCTGAGCGTGCCGCAACGCCACCGCGAGCGGGTTGTCACCGTCGAACGGCGGCTGCCCGGCAAGGCAGAAGTACGCCACCGCGCCCAGCGCGTACACGTCGGTGGCGGGGGAGACCGGCTGCCCGGTGGCCTGCTCGGGGGACATGTACGAGGCGGTGCCGAGCACCATGTTCGCGGCGGTGAGCCCGGCCATGCTGCGCGACCGGGCGATGCCGAAGTCGACCAGCACCACCCTGCCGTCCGCCTTGACCAGCAGGTTTCCCGGCTTCACGTCCCGGTGCACGATGCCGGCCAGGTGGGCGGTGTGCAGCGCGTCCGCGGCCTGCGCCAGCACCGACATGGTGGTGGCCGGGTCCAGCCGACCCGCCTGGCGCACCCGGGCGGACAACGGCTCACCCTCGACGTACTCCATCACCAGGTAGTCGACCCGGCTGCCGTCGGCGAGCGTGGCCTGCCCGACGTCGTGCACCGCGACCACGCCGGGGTGCCGCAGCGCTGCCAGCATCTGCGCCTCGGCGCGGAACCGGGCGGTGAACTCTGGGTCGGCGACCAGCGACGGCAGCAGAACCTTCACGGCCACCTCGCGTTCCAGCAGCACGTCGGTGCCGCGCCAGACCGCGCCCATCCCGCCCGTCGCCACCCGCTCGCCCAGCCGGTACCGGTCATCGAGCAGCACTCCCCGTGTCAGCACCGGGCCACCGTACCGGCCGCCGCCGATGCGTTGATCAGCCCATGGGTCGCGGCCGGGGCGAGCGAGCGGCCGTTCCGGGTCGGGCCGACTACGCTGGCGAGGGTTCGTCCCACGGGGACTTCAGCGGCGAGGGGAGACGCGGCATGGCGTGGAGCTGGCGGTACGAGGGCACGGACGGCCAGACGGTCGAGGGACCGGCGGAGTCGTTCGGCAGCCAGGCCGACGCCGAATCCTGGATCGGTCAGACCTGGCGGGAGCTCGCGGCGGCCGGCGTCACCTCGGTCGCGCTCGTGGAGGACGACCGCTTGGAGTACCGGATGAGCCTGCTGCCCACGGCCGAGTGATGGGCTACGACCGGCCGGGCGGGGAGCGGCTGGTGCTCGGTGTGCCCAGGGCGGCGTTCCGGCCCAGCCCGGTCTTCCTCGGCCTGGTCGCCCTCTTCGCGGTCAGCGGGGCGCTGGCCTGGAACGGGTACGGCAGCGTCCGGTTCGACGTGTTCCTCTTCGTGGTCTCCGGGTGGCTGGTCTCGCTCTGCCTGCACGAGTACGCGCACGCGGTGGTGGCCTTCCGGGCCGGCGACCGGGACATCGCCCATCGGGGCTACCTGACGCTCAACCCCCTGAAGTACACCCACCCGCTGCTGTCGATCGTGCTGCCGGTGGTGGTGGTGCTGCTCGGCGGCATCGGCCTGCCCGGCGGCGCGGTGTGGGTGGACCGGCACGCCATTCCGGGCCGTTTGCGGCACACCCTGGTCAGCCTCGCCGGGCCGGCGACCAACGTGCTGTTCACGCTGGTGCTGGTGGCGGCGTTGCGGATCGGCATCCAGGCGGGCGGCCCGGTCGAGTTCTGGGCCGGGGTGGCGCTGCTGGCCTTCCTCCAGCTCACCGCGAGCGTGCTGAACCTGCTACCGGTTCCCGGCCTGGACGGCGGCAACATGATCCAGCCGTGGCTCAACCCGCAGTGGCGCCGGATGTACGACCTGTTCGCCCCGTACGGCTTCCTGCTGCTCTTCGCGTTGCTGTGGAATCCGCGTATCGGCGGCTGGTTCTTCGACGTCGTCTTCGCGATCGGGGACCTGCTGGGCCTGCCCTCGTGGCTCTACGCCACCGGCCTCGACCTGATCCGCTTCTGGCAGGGCTGACCGGCCCCGGCTGAGCGTCCGGGCTGACCCGGTCCGGTCGGCGCGAACCCGCGCTGACCGGACCGGGGCTGGCGTCAGGGCCGCTGTGCGGGGGACTCGGTCTTCGCCGGGTCGCGCTCGGTCACCGGCTCGACGATCTCGTCGATCGCCTTGAGCAGCTCGGCGTCGAGCTTCACGCCGGCCGCCTTGACGTTGTCGTGCACCTGCTCGGGGCGGGACGCGCCGATGATCGCCGACGACACGTTCGGGTTCTGCAGCACCCAGGCCACGGCGAGTTGGGCCATGCTCAGCCCGGCCTGCTCAGCGAGGGGCTTGAGCTGCTGAACCCGGGTCAGCACCTCGTCGGTCATGAACCGGGAGATGAAGCCCGCACCGGACTTCTCGTCGGTGGCGCGGGAACCGGCCGGCGGCGGCTGCCCCGGGAGGTACTTGCCGGAGAGCACGCCCTGCGCCATCGGCGACCAGACGATCTGGCCGATGCCCAGCTCCTCGCTGGCCGGGACGACCTCGGTCTCGATGACCCGCCAGAGCATCGAATACTGCGGCTGGTTGGAGACCAGCGGGACATGCAGCTCCCGGGCGAGCGGGTGAGCGGCACGCAGCTGCGCCGCCGACCACTCGGAGACGCCGATGTAGTGCGCCTTGCCGGAGTGCACGACGTCGGCGAACGCCTCCATCGTCTCCTCCAGCGGCGTGCTGTGGTCGTACCGGTGGGCCTGGTAGAGGTCCACGTAGTCGGTGCGCAGCCGGCGCAGCGAGCCGTTGATCGACTCCATGATGTGCTTGCGGGACAGGCCGCGGTCGTTGCGACCGGGACCGGTGGGCCAGTAGACCTTGGTGAAGATCTCCAGGCCCTCGCGGCGCTCGTTCTGCAGCGCCCGGCCGAGCACGTCCTCGGCCCGGGTGCCGGCGTACACGTCGGCGGTGTCGAAGGTGGTGATCCCCGCGTCGAGAGCGGCCCGGACACAGGCGAACGCGGCGTCCTCCTCGACCTGCGAACCGTGGGTGATCCAGTTGCCGTACGAGATCTCGCTGACCATCAGGCCGGAACGGCCCAGGTGTCGGAATTCCATGACCCGACCCTAGCCCCGCCGCTTCAGGGTCGCCGAACCGCCGGTCAGAGCACCGGGTTGGCGTCGGTGAGCAGCCGGTCGATCTCCGCCAGCACGGCGGCACGGTCACGGTGCACAGCGTCGATGAGTGGCTCGCCGCGCCGGTCCAGGGCGCCCCAGCGCCCGGTGCCGTTGCCGACCAGGAACGCCACCGGGTGGATGACCAGAATCGGGTGCGCCGGCGGCACCAGCAGCGTGCCGCCGCGGTCCACCACGCCACGTCGGCCGCCCACGTCGACCACGGCGAGGCCCTCGTCGGTGAACCCGTCGACCTGCTGGCCGTCGGCCAGCTCGGTGGCGAAGCCGTGGTAGCGGGTGGGCACCACGATCCGGCCGGTCCGGTCGACCGCCCCCCAACCCTCGCGCCGGACCGCGGCCACCCCCCGACGGAACGGGCGTACCTCGGCGAAGTTGGGCGGGACCTGCACCTCGCCGGTCGCGTCGATCGCCGTCCAGCCGCCGTCCGCGACCACCCAGGCCAGGCCGTCGCTGAACGGGCGGGCCGCGCGGTAGGACGGCGGGATCACCGTCGTACCGAGCAGGTTGATCAGCGACCACCGGCCGGTGGTCGGTCGGCGGACCCAGGCCAACCCGTCGTGGAACGGCTGCGCCTCGGCGTAGCGGGCGGGGATGACCAGGTCACCGTCCGGGTCGGTGTACCCCCACAGCGGTCCGTCCTGGCCGGGCGTTGGGGGTCGGTCGCGGTCGAGCACCTCGTCCCGGCTCCGGGGGTACGGCCCGAAGCCGTCCGCCGTGGCCCGGGTGGCGACCGCGTCGAGGGCCACCCGGATCCGGTCCAGCAGTTCGGCGTCGCCGGCGCCGCGCAGGTCGAGGGCCTGTTCGAAGTGGTGGCAGGCCTCCATGAGTCGGCCCTGGTCGTAGCAGGCGCGCCCGGCGTGCTCATGCAGGGCGGCCCGCAGCCGGTCGGGCAGTTCGATCGAGTTGGCCTTGGCGAAGAGCTGGTCGGCCTCGGTGAAGTCGCCACGCCAGCGCAGCACATGGGCCAGCCGGGCCTGGGCCAGCGCCGTCCGTCGCAGCTCGCCGGTGGCCTCGGCGTAGGTGAGGGCGAGGCGGCCGTCGGCCAGAGCGTCGTCCAGTTCGCCGAGGATCCGGGAGGTCACCGCCCGCAGGCTGAGCAGCCGGGCCCGGGCCCGGTTGTCGATGGCCGAGCCCAGCTTCTCGGTCAGCCGCCGCCGGATCGCCCGCATGTCGTCCGGCTCCGTCAGGTCCTCGCGCAGGGTGACCGGGTCGAGCCGCCACCGGTACGCCGCAAGGACCTGCTCCGGGTCGCCCTGCTCGGCCAGCGGCCGGCGGGTCACCGGCGGTGTCGTGCCAGGTGGCCCGGACACCGGCACGCTCTCCCCGGCTGACCCGCTCCGCGGGCCGGGAACGGCCGTGGCCGGCGGCGCGGACACGGGCGGTGCGGAGATGGGCGGTGCGGACACGGGCGGTGCGGAGACCGGCGGTGCGGACACGGGTGCCGCGGACATGGGCGCTACGGGCGGGGCCGAGACTGGCGGGCCTGAGACGGGCGGGGCCGAGACGGGCGCGGTCGAGTCCGGCCGTGCGGGCTCGGTGGAGACGGGCTCGTCCGGATCGTGGTCGGACGGCGCGGGCCGGGCCGGGTGCTCTCCGACGGCGGACGGGTCGTCGGTCTGCGAATCGGCCACCGGTGTGGGGACGCTCCGATCGGCCGGCTCGTCCGGCGTCGAGCGCACCTCGTCCACCGGGGCGCGCTCGGCGGGACCACTGTCCCGTGCGGGCGGCGCGGAGACCGGCCGGTCCAGAGACTCCTGGATCGGCTGGTGGGCGTCGATCGATGCCGGCGGTGCGGATGCCGGCCGGTCCAGCGGCTCCGGCTCGGCGAGGCGCTCGGCCGCCCAGCCGTCAGACCCGTCGTAGGACGGAGCGCCCAGGGATCCGGAGACGTCGGGGTGGGTCTCGGCGGCCGCCGGGTCGGTGCGCTGAAGCGGTGTTCCGGCGGTGCTCGGCGGGCCGGAGACCGGCAGGTTGCCCTCCGCCGGTGTCGGCTCGGCTGTGGGCTGTGCCTCGTCGAGCAGATCATCCGCCCAGCTGCGAGGGGCACCGGATACCGGGCGCCCCGGCGGTCCGGACACCGGGTAGGCCGGTGGCGCCGACACCGGGTAGGCCGGTGGCGCCGACACCGACCCGAGGGCGTCAATCGGTGTCGACCCGCCTGCGGGGTCACGATCGGTGACCACGTCGTTGGCCCAGGGGTCGGGGGCGCCGGAGACCGGTTCGGCCGGTGGTGCGGAGATCGGTGGCGCGGGCGGTGCGGACACCGGCCGGGCCTGGGGCGCGGGGGCCGGCGTCCCGGCGGTCGGCTCGACCGCGGAGTCCGGGTGCGGGTCGGGCGCCCGATCATCGACGGCCGGGTCGGCGGCGGGCGTTGACGGGTCGGGCGCCGCTCTCGTGGCCGCGGCGGAGCCGGCCGGGCCATCGGTTGCCGAGAGGTCGTCGGTCGCCTCGGCTGGCCGGCGGTCCGTCTCCGGCTGGTCGGACTCCACCTCCTGAGCGGGGCTGAACCAGGCGGCCGGCCCTCCGGTGACCGGAGCCTCGACCGGATCCGGAGCGGGCGCCGCCGGCGGCTCCGACGGCGCCGGGGGTACGTAGCGGCGCGGCATGCCGGGTGCCACCGGAAGCGCCGGCTCGGCATCCGCCGTGGGTGTTCGAGCCGTGGGGGTCTGAGCCGTGGGGGACGCGACCGGCCGCGCGGACGGGGAATCCGAGGCCTGCCAGGCCGGCGGCGGTGCGACCGGCGGGCGCGCGTCCGCCGCCGGGGCGGACTGCTCCGGCTCGGCCGGCGTCCGGGGCTCGGGGGACATCGCCGGGTCCGGGTGCTCGTCGGACAGCGGCGGGTCCACCGGTGCGGGCAGGAACTCCAGCCGGAGTCGGGCGGCCGGCGGACCCGAGACGGGTACGTCCGCCGCTGGGGAGACCGGGGCCGCCGACACCGGCCGGTCTCGATCCGGGCGGCCGGGTGGGACGTGGTCGGCCGGTCGGCGCTCGTGGCCCGCCGGCGCGGGGGAGGCCGGGGCCGCCGAGATCGGCCGGTCCCAGCCCGGTGCGGCGGGGGAGACGGGTGCCGGCGGGACCGGGGTGGCCCGGCCGGAGGTGGCCGGCGCCCGTGGAGCCGTCGCGGCGGGACGTACCGGGCGCTCGTCGTATCGGGGTTGCGCGGCCGGCGGCCTTTCGGGCCGGGTGGCCGGCCGCGACGGGACACCTGGCTCGGCGGTGCGTTGCCCAGCGCCCTGGTGGCCCGGTTCCCGCGTGCGGTCCGGACGCACTGGACCCGGCGGTGGCCAGGGCAGGCTGCCGTCCGGGCGGTGGCCGGGCTGCGGCCGTGCCTCGCGGTACGTCTCGTCGCGGTACGCCTCCGGCCGGGCGTCCTCGCGGGGGCGCCGGTCCGGGTACGCCTCGGCGCGGGCCGCCGCCTCGCGGGGCTGCTGTCGGTGCGGGTCGGCTGGCCGGCGCCGCTCGTCGTCCCGGCGCGGCTGTCCCGGCATCTCCGGTTCGGGCCGGTGCCGTCGTCCGCCGTCCGGTGTCTGCGGTGCGCCGACCGCCTCGTCCGGGCGGTACCGCCGTTCGCTGGGCGTATCGACGCCAGCGTCCGCACGGGCCCGCGCCGCCGGCCGCGCATCGTCGGCGACCCGCTCCGGGCGGCGGGCGTCGGTCACCCGCTCCGGGCGACGGGTGTCGTCGGAGACGCGCTCCGGACGCCGCGTGTCGGCCACACGGTCGGGGCGGCGGGTGTCGTCGGCGGCCCGATCGGGGTACCGGGAGCGGCCCTCCACGGGTGCCCACTGGCCGGCCCCGCCGGCGGCCCAGCCCTCGGCCGGGCGGTCCTCGTGGCCCCGGGTGGGCCGGGCGGCGTACCCGTCGCCGGGGTGCCGGTCGTATCCGGCGGCCGGGCGCTCCTGCGCGCCGCGCCGGCGCGGCGCCTCGTCCGGCTCCTGCACCCAGCCGGGCTCGGGCCGGGGTGCGGGGGACACCGGTGGCGTGCTCGGGTACCCCCGCTCCCGATCGGCCGGGTCGTGTCGCGGTCGGCGGCTGTCGTACCGCTCGGCGGGCTGGTCCCGGTGCCAGGCTGCCTCGCGGGCTGGTGCCCGCTCGTCGCTCGGGCGCCGGTCGGACCAGGCGGTCCGCCGGTCCGACTCGGGGGAGCGGCGCTCGTCGCGCCGGGGCGGCTCGGGCAGCGGCCGGCGGTACGGCTCATGATCGTAGTGGCGGTTGTCGGCCCCGGTCGGCCGGCCGTGGGCGGACGTCTCGACCGGGTGTTCGTCGCCCCGCGACGTGCCGTGGGCCGGCGTGCCGGCCGGCTCCTCATCGGACCAGGACCGGCCGTAGGGGTCCGCCTCGGCGGGTTCCTCGTCAGCCCAGGACCGGCCGAGGTAGGTGCCGTCCGGACGGGTTGGCGCGAGCGGCGGTACCTCGGTGCGGCCGACGACGGACGCCCGGCCGCGCGGCGGCGGGGGCGGCTGGTGCGACATTCCAATGTCGCCGGCATAGCGCTGGCCGGGGAACTGGGGATGCCACTCGGTGGTCGGTTCGACCACCCAGGACGGCTCGTTCGGGTCCCGCCACCGGTCGGTGTACCGGCCGTTCATCCGCCGAGCCCGTCGCCACACCCGGCCAGGTGGCCGATCAACGTGAGAGGTGGGCGGTCCGCGTTCGCGCCCCGGTGCCCGCCGGGCGTCCGGTCGCCGCCTGCCACGCCCCGGTGGCCGGCTCGCGTCCGCTCGCTCACGGCGTTTGTCACCTCGTTGCAGATTGTCGCGCTGGGCCTCGCGTGCCGGTCAAGTCGCCCGTTTCGGCAGGGCGTGGCTGCGGATGGAGGGTAACGGCGTGGGCTCGCTCACCGCCACTGTGGCGCCGCCCACGGACGCAAACGTTATCCTATGGTTTCGGACATTTGGGTTGATAACCGAATCTGGGTTCCGACGATACCTCACCTGCCGCCGGCTCGGCTCGGACGGGATCCCGCACCGGTCAGGGGTGTTCCATGACGAGCACGGCGAAGGTGCCGGCGACCAGGGCCTCGTAACGGTGCGGAGCGTCACCGGGGAACGTCGCGTAGTCGCCGGGGCCGAGGTCGACCGGGCCGGACTCGGGGCCCACCCGCAGTCGGCCGGCGGCGACCACCACGTGCTCGACGCTGCGAGGGGTGTGCCCGTCCGCGGCCCGGACCGCGCCCGGCTCCAACTCGATCAGGTAGATGTCCCGACGCAGGTGCGCCGCCCCGGCGCTGAGCAGCGTCCCGGTGAAGTCGGCCTGCTCGGAGCGGACCTGGGGGCCGTCACCGGCGCGGATCACCCGTACGCCGTCGTCGGCGGGCTCCACCAGCCGGCTGAACGGCACACCGAGCGCCACGCCGAGCGCCCACAGCGTCTCCACGCTCGGGTTGCCGGTCCCCGACTCCAGTTGGGAGAGGGTGGACTTGGCGACGCCCGCCCGCCGGGCGAGCTCTGTCAGCGAGATGCCGACCCGGTCCCGCTCGCGGCGCAGGGCGGCGGCGATGGTGGCGAGCGGGGCGGCCGGTTCCGGAGGCATGCGTTCGCTCCATTGGATCAACGTTCGGTACGACGAACACCGGTGCTGCGTTCAGCAGGGTGAACCATTCGTACGGTACAACGAACGTCGGATGCCCGGATGCTTTAGCGACTTACCGCCCTCGGTGCGGTCGGCACTACCGGGGTGCCGCGCCTGCTCGGCGTGCCGCGAGTCGGGTCAGACCTTGTCGCCGAGCTTGACCTGGGGAGCCGGGGCGCGCATCCGCCGGAAGGTGATCGACCGCATGACCGCGTACAGGTAGAGCGAGCCCATCCGCTGGCCTGTCTTCGGGAAGCGCTGCCGGACCAGCTTGCCGATCTTGCGGCAGATCAACACCGAGTCGACGACCACACCCAGTGCCAGCGCGCCCCAGAGCACGTTGGAGATCAGCCGGACCACCGGCGGCATCGCCGCGTTCGACCCGATCAGCACGATCAGGGCGCCACCGAAGAACCAGGTGCCGACGGTACGCCGGGAGTCGACCACGTTGCGTGCCAGCAGCCGCTCCGGGCCGCGGTCGCGGGGGCCACCCTCGCGGCGGAACTCCGAGGCGGCCTCGGCGCGTAGCTGGCGGCGGCGCTCCCGCTCCTCCTCCTTGGTGAGGGGGCGGGTGGGGCCAGCCGGGCGGCGGCCGGCGGTCGGCCGCTTGGGCGTCTCCCGACCCTTGGCCGGGGTGTAACCCCGGGGCCGATCGGCGGTCTCCTCGGGAGTCACCGAGGAGACGGCCTCGTCGACGAGGTCGGTGGACTTGCGGCGAAAGAGCGACGGCACGCGGCAAGGGTAGCCAACGGCTCGCGCCCGGTGCGCATCGCGGTGCACCGGGCCGACGGCTCCAGGTCGCAGCGCGGCGTCAGACGCGCCGAACTGGAGTTGTCGCAGCGAACACCAAGTGGTGGAGGTTACGGACGCTCGGCGTGCGCGCCCAGGTCGGCGAGCTTCGCCTCGAAGTCCTCGTAGCCGCGGTTGATCAGGTCGACGCCGTACACCCGGGAGGTGCCCTCGGCCGCGAGCGCCGCGATCAGGTGGCTGAAACCGGCCCGCAGGTCCGGGATGACCAGGTCGGCGGCGTGCAGCTTGCTCGGCCCGGCGATCACCGCGGAGTGCTTGAAGTTGCGCCGGCCGAAGCGGCACGGGGTGCCGCCGAGGCAGTCCCGGTAGACCTGGATGTTGGCGCCCATCGAGTTGAGCGCCTCGGTGTAGCCCAGCCGCTGCTCGTAGACCGTCTCGTGGACGATCGACAGCCCGCGGGCCTGGGTCAGCGCCACGACCAGCGGCTGCTGCCAGTCGGTCATGAAGCCGGGGTGCACGTCGGTCTCCAGCGCCACGGCGTTCAGCTCACCGCCCGGGTGCCAGAACCGGATGCCGCCCTCCTGGCCCGGGTCGCCCAGCTTCGGCGGACGGGCGTCGGTGACCTCGTACTCGCCGCCGACCGAGCGGAAGATGTTCAGGAAGGTCATCATGTCGGCCTGCTGCGCGCCGAGCACCTCGACGTGACCGTGGGTGGCCAGCGCAGCCGCGGCCCAGCTCGCCGCCTCGATCCGGTCCGGGATCGGCCGGTGGGTGTAGCCGTGCAGCTTCGGTACGCCCTGGATCTCGATCACCCGGTCGGTGTGCACCTTGATGATCGCGCCCATCTTCTGCAGGATGCAGATGAGGTCGATGATCTCCGGCTCCACCGCGGCGTTGCGCAGCTCGGTGACGCCCTCGGCCATCACACCGGTCAGCAGCACCTGCTCGGTGGCGCCGACGCTCGGGTACGGCAGGGCGAACTTGGTGCCGTGCAGACCGTTCGGCGCGGACAGGTGCAGACCCTCGGGCCGCTTGTCGACCGTGGCGCCGAACTCCCGCAGCGCCTGAAGGTGGAAGTCGATCGGGCGCGGGCCGATGTGACAGCCGCCCAGGTCCGGGATGAACGCGTGCCCGAGCCGGTGCAGCAGCGGGCCGCAGAAGAGGATCGGGATCCGGCTGGAGCCGGCGTGCACGTTGATCTGGTCGGTGCTGGCGCTCTCCACGTTGGCCGGGTCGAAGACGAGCTCGCCGTCCTCGGTGCCGTCGGTGACCTTGACGCCGTGCAGACCGAGCAGACCCCGGACCACCTCGACGTCGCGGATCTTCGGCACGTCGAACAGCCGGCTAGGGCTGTCGCCGAGCAGCGCGGCGACCATCGCCTTCGAAACCAGGTTCTTCGCGCCGCGCACGCGGATCCGCCCTTCGAGCGGAGTGCCTCCGTGCACGACCAGGACGTCGTCGGTCAACGCAACCTCCAGCGCGTCGGTGCTGCCGTGTTGATGGTGGGGAGCTCCAGCTCTTTCGCTACCCCGGATGCGGCCATATCGAAACGGCCCGCTTGCGTCGTCGCTCCGGCAGCATAGCCCTCGGTGACAAAAAGGGACTCGGTCACATCGGCGTGTGTGGCATTAATCGGTGGTCCGGCACTTTTGCGTACCAAGGGCGCTACGGATCGTGATCAGACCGTGGCCGGCGGCGGGGTGTCCGCGCCGGGCAGGGCGAGCATCTGATCCAGCGCCACCCGGGCGTGGTACGCGGTGTCGGCGTCCACCGTGATCTGGTTGACCACCCGGCCGGCGACCAGCTCCTCCAGTGCCCACACCAGGTGCGGCAGGTCGATCCGGTTCATCGTCGAGCAGTAGCAGACCGCCTTGTCCAGGAACATGATCTGCTTGTCCGGATGCGCCAGCGCCAGCCGGCGGACCAGGTTCAGCTCGGTGCCGAGCGCCCACGCCGACCCGGCCGGGGCCGCCTCGATGGTCTTGATGATGTACTCGGTGGAGCCGACATGGTCGGCGGCCGTGACCACGTCGTGTCGGCACTCCGGGTGGACCAGCACGTTGACCCCGGGCACCCGCTCCCGCACGTCGTTGACGCTCTCCAGGGTGAACCGGCCGTGCACCGAGCAGTGCCCCCGCCAGAGAATCATCTTGGCGTCGCGCAGCTGCTCGGGGGTGAGCCCGCCGCCCGGCTTGTGCGGGTCGTAGAGCACGCAGTCGTCCAGGGACAGGCCCATCTCCAGCACCGCCGTGTTGCGGCCCAGGTGCTGGTCGGGCAGGAAGAGCACCTTCGACCCCTGCTCGAACGCCCAGTCCAGGGCGCGCTTGGCGTTGGAGGAGGTGCAGACCACGCCACCGTTGCGGCCGACGAAGCCCTTGATGTCGGCCGAGGAGTTCATGTACGTCACCGGCACGGTCTCGCCGGCGATGCCCAGCTCGGTCAGCGTGTCCCAGGCGGCCTCGACCTGGCCCAGCACGGCCATGTCCGCCATTGAGCACCCGGCCGCCAGGTCGGGCAGGATCACCCGCTGGGCGTCGGTGGTGAGGATGTCGGCGCTCTCGGCCATGAAGTGCACGCCGCAGAAGAGGATGTACTCCGCGTCCGGGCGGGCCGCGGCCTCCCGGGCGAGCTTGAACGAGTCGCCGGTCACGTCCGCGAACTGGATCACCTCGTCGCGCTGGTAGTGGTGCCCCAGCACGAAGACCTTGCTGCCCAGCTTCGCCTTCGCCGCCGCGGCGCGGGCCACCAGATCCGGATCGCTGGGCGCCGGAAGGTCGCCCGGACACTCGACGCCGCGCTCGGTGTCGGGGTCGCTGCCCCGGCCGAGCAGCAGCAGAGCCGTCGCCGTGTTGGAGGGTTCAACCCAGGTCGAAGTCACGTGACCCATGGTCCCACAGCGCGGGCGCGGCGCGGCTTCCGTCGGTGTGGGCTGCCACACTGCTCGGCATGCGTGTGCTGCTCTGTCCGGACAAGTTCGCCGGCACCCTGCCCGCACCGGAGGTGGCCGCCGCGGTGGCCGCCGGTTGGCGCACCGTCGCCGAGGGTGACGACCTGCTGATCCGGCCACTGGCTGACGGTGGGCCGGGCTTCGTGGAGGTGCTCGCCGAGGCCCTCGGCGGCCGGCGGGTGGCGGTGCGGACGGTCGATCCGCTGGGTCGGCCGGCGGCCGGTGAGATCCTGCTCACCGCCGACGGCGCGACCGCCTACCTGGAGAGCGCCCAGGCGTGCGGGCTGCACCTGCTCGCCACCGCCGAACGTGACCCGAAGACCACCACCTCCTACGGGCTGGGCCTGCTGGTCGCCGCCGCGGTGGAGAGCGGGGCCCGAACGGTGGTGATCGGGCTGGGTGGCTCCGGCACCAATGACGCCGGCGCCGGGATGCTGGCCGCGCTGGGCGTGACCCCGCTCGACGCCGCCGGCGCCGCGCTTCCGTACGGCGGGGCGGCGCTGGCCGGGGCCGTCACGCTGGACGGCGCGCCCCGGCTGCGCGGGGTTCGGCTGGTCGCCGCCACCGACGTGGACAACCCGCTGCTCGGCCTGCACGGCGCGAGCAACGTGTTCGGCCCGCAGAAGGGCGCCGACCGGGCCGACGTGCTGTTGCTCGACGCCGCACTGGAGCACTTCGCGGCGGTGTTGGAGCGGGACCTGCCCGGCTGCCCGGCGGGGCTCGGCACGCTGCCCGGTGGCGGGGCCGCCGGCGGCATCGGCGCGGCAATCCTCGCCCTGGGTGGCGGCTGCGAGTCGGGCATCGGCCTGGTGACCCGGGCCAGCGGGCTGGACGCCGAGCTGGATACCGCCGACCTGGTGATCACTGGTGAGGGGTCCTTCGACCACCAGTCGCTGCGCGGCAAGGTCGTCGCGGGGGTGGCCGGTGCCGCCCGGGACCGGGGGGTGCCGTGCGTGGTGGTGGCCGGCCAGGTCAGCACCGGCCGGCGGGAGGCCGCCGCGGCGGGGGTGACCGACGCGTACAGCCTGGTCGAGCACTTCGGCGGGGAGGAGGGCGGCGGGCTCGCCGCCGCGCTGAGCCGGCCGGCGGACGGGCTGCGCGAGCTGGGCGCCCGACTGGCCCGGCAGTGGAGCCGCTGAGCGCTCCGGCCGGTCGGCGTGCCCGGCCACGACCGGGCCGACCTGCGGCGGGGGTCACGCCACGCGGGTGAGCCCGGCCGAGGCGGCGTACGATCGGAAAAGGACCACACCGGGAATCACTGGACGGCGCGCGGCGTTGGCCAGTGCGTCCGGACCCATACCGCGCAGGGAGACTTCCACGTGACCACGCCAGCGCAGACCGAGTCGACCGAGGCCAAGGCCCCTACTTCCGTCGTCCTCACCGACGTCGCGGCGCAGAAGGTCAAGGCTCTGATCGAGCAGGAGGGCCGCGACGACCTGCGGCTCCGTGTCGCGGTGCAGCCGGGTGGCTGCTCCGGCCTGCGGTACCAGCTCTTCTTCGACGAGCGTTCGCTCGACGGTGACGTCGTCACCGATTTCGGTGGTGTCGAGGTCGTCGTCGACCGGATGAGCGCCCCGTACCTTTCCGGCGCGACGATCGACTTCGCCGACCGGATCGACGCGCAGGGCTTCACCATCGACAACCCCAACGCGGGCAACTCCTGCGCCTGCGGCGACTCGTTCAACTGAGTCGTACGCACCACAAAGCACCACACGCACACCATCACGACGGGGCCGTCCTACGGGGCGGCCCCGTCGTCGTGTGCGGGTGGGAGTGGTCCCCGCGCCGGCCGGTTGCCGTTGAGCGACCGACCGGACACCGCCGGGTGGCCGGGCCGGTAGTCTGACCGCGCCCTGCTCCCGACCCCGAGGGTTGACATGAAGATCGCCGTGACCGGCTCGATCGCCACTGATCACCTGATGAGCTTCCCCGGTCGCTTCGCCGACCAGCTCATCGCCGATCAGCTGCACAAGGTTTCCCTCTCCTTCCTGGTGGACGACCTGGTGCTCCGCCGGGGCGGGGTGGCGGCGAACATTTCGTTCGGCATGGGCCAGCTCGGGCTGCGCCCGGTGCTGCTCGGCGCGGTGGGCGCCGACTTCGCCGACTACCGCTCGTGGCTGGAGCGACACGGGGTGGACTGCGGCTCGGTGCACATCAGCGAGGTGGCGCACACCGCCCGCTTCGTCTGCACCACCGATACCGACATGTGCCAGATCGCGTCGTTCTACGCCGGCGCGATGAGTGAGGCGCGCAACATCGAGCTCGCCCCGGTCGCCGACCGGCTCGGCGGGCTGGACCTGGTGCTGGTCAGCGCCAACGACCCGGAGGCCATGCTGCGCCACTCCGCCGAGTGCCGCACCCGCGGGTACGCGTTCGCCGCCGACCCCTCGCAGCAGCTCGCCCGCATGCCGGGTGAGGACGTGGTGGCGCTGATCGAGGGCGCCGAGTACCTGATGACCAACGACTACGAGAAGTCCCTGCTGCAGAGCAAGGCGGGGCTGAGCGACGACCAGCTGCTGGAGCTGGTCAAGGTGCGGGTCACCACGTTGGGCAAGCACGGCGTGGAGATCGCCGGGCGCGGCATGGACCCGATCCACGTGCCGATCGCGCGGGAAATCCGGGCGGTCGATCCGACCGGTGTGGGCGACGGCTTCCGGGCCGGGTTCTTCACCGCGCTCTCCTGGGGCCTCGGCCTGGAGCGGGCCGCCCAGGTCGGCTCGCTGCTGGCCACGCTGGTCCTGGAGACCGTCGGCACCCAGGAGTACGACGTCCGCCGCGACCTGTTCGTCAAGCGCCTCGCCGAGTCCTACGGCGACACCGCCGCGGACGAGATCCGCCCGCACCTCCTGCCGTAACCAATCGCCGTTCCCTGATCGTTGGCTGCCGAGCAGCGGCCGGGCTGGCGTGTTGTGCCGCTCAGCAGCCAACGATCGAGGGGACCCTCAGTGGGTGCGGCGGATGTCGTAGGCCGGGCCTTCCAGGCCGGTGATGGCGGCGACGAACTCCTGGCCGCGCATCCTGCACCAGGCGGGGAGGTCCACGGCCGCGGCCGGGTCGTCGGCGAGCACCCGCACCACCGTGCCGACCGGCACCTGGGGCATCCGTCGGGCCGCCGCGATCACCGGCAGTGGGCAGCGCTGGCCACGGCAGTCGAGCACCTCGTCCGGCATCGTCACAGCCCCACCACCCCGGCCTCGGCGCGCAGCCCGGCGACGATCCCGGGCAGCTCGGCGAGGAACCGCTCGACGTCCGCCTCGGTCGTCTCCCGGTGCAGGCTGACGCGGACGTTGCCGTGGGAGAGCACCCCCATCGCCTCCAGCACGTGCGACGGGCGCAGCGTGGACGAGGTGCAGGACGAGCCGGACGACACCGCGAAGCCCCGCCGGTCCAGCGCGTGCAGCAGCGCCTCGCCGTCCAGGTACAGGCAGGAGAACGTGACCAGGTGGGGGAGCCGGAGCACCGGATCGCCGACCACCTCCACGTCCGGCACCTCGGCCGGGACCCGCGTCCGGATCCGGTCCACCAGCGGCGCCAGCCGGGTTTCCTCGGCCGCGGCGTCGGCCGCCGCCGCGCGCAGGCTCGCCGCCGCCGCCACCAGCGCGGGCAGGTTCACCGAGCCGGGGGTACGCCCGCCCTCCCGCTCGTCGGCCGGCCAGGGTGACTCCCAGCGGGTGCCCTTGCGGACCGCCAGCAGGCCCACCCCGGGCGGGCCACCCCACTTGTGCGCGCTGGCGGTGAGCACCGACCAGCCCGCCGGCAGGGGCACCCGGCCGACCGACTGGGCGGCGTCGACGTACAGCGGCACCCCGGGGTCGGCGCAGGCGGCGGCCGCCTCCGCGACCGGTTGCACGGTGCCCACCTCATGGCTGGCGGTGATCAGCGCGGCCAGCGCGACCCCGGGAGCCCGGACCGCGTCCGACCAGGCGTCCAGGTCCAGCCGGCCCAGCCGGTCGACCGGAACGGGGTCGGCGACGCCGCCCGCCGCGACGTGCCGCTCCGCGGCGTGCAGCACCGCGGAGTGCTCGATCGCCGAATGCACCAGCGTCGCCCCGACCCGGCGCCGCCCGGCCAGGCCACCGAGCACCGCGCCGTGCGCGGCCGTCGTACCGCTGGAGGTGAAGGACAGCTCGTCGGCGCGGACGCCGAGCGTCTGCGCGGTGGCCTCGCGGGCGGCGTCGAGCAGTTGCCGTGCCCGGCGGGCCTGGGTGTAGAGCTTGCCCGGGTCAGCCCAGCCGTCGTCGAGGGCGGCCAGCAGCGCCTGCCGGGCGACCGGATGCATCGGCGCGGCGGTCGCCGCGTCCAGGTAGACCGGGGATGCGCTCACGGATCCCAACGCTATCGCGGCGTAATGCCCAGGATCCCCCCGATGGGGGCGGACAGTGACCCCACCACGGCCGAGTCCGTCATGGTCGAGTAATCTGCGACCGTCGGTGACGCCTTTGCCGCCGGTGCTGAGGAAAGACGCACCGCGGCGCGCTAGGGAGGCAGGACCAGGTGGTCGCAAGGAGTTCGGAGGTACGGCCGTCGGCCGTACGGCACAGCGCTTCCCGAGGGGTCGGTGGACGCCGGGGGCGCGGTGCTGGTCGGCTGGCCGGGCTCGGTCTCGGTGGCGTGGCGCTGCTGGTCCTGCTCACAGGCTGTGACGTCGGTCAGACGTTCGGCGGCTTCGGCTGGCCGCAGGGCGGCATCTCGGCCGAGTCCCGGCGGATGTACGACCTGTGGATCGCCTCCTGCATCGCCGCCCTCGCGGTCGGCGTCTTCGTGTGGGGTCTGATCTTCTGGTGCGTCGTGCGCTACCGCAAGCGTGGCAACGCGCTGCCGGTGCAGACTCGCTACAACCTGCCGATGGAGTTCCTCTACACCATCGCGCCGATCCTGATCGTCTCCGTGCTCTTCTACTACACGGCGATCGTGCAGACCGGCGTGGACAAGTTGTCGAAGAACCCCGACGTCACCGTCGAGGTCGTCGCCTTCAAGTGGAACTGGCAGTTCAACTACCGCGACGGGCAGGGCCCCGACGCCCGCACCACCGCGTCGACGCTCGGCACCAGCGAGGTCATCCCGGTGTTGGTGCTGCCGACCAACCGGTCCATCCGGTTCGAGGAGACCAGCCGCGACGTCATCCACTCCTTCTGGGTGCCGGAGCTGCTGTTCAAGCGGGACGTCATGCCGGGCAAGATCCGCAACGTGTTCGAGGTCTCCAGCCTGGTGGCCGAGGGCGCCTACGTCGGCCGCTGCGCCGAGCTGTGCGGCAGCTACCACGCGTTCATGAACTTCGAGCTGCGGGTGGTCTCGCCGGAGAAGTACGACCAGTTCCTGGCTGCCAAGCAGAGCGGCAAGTCCACCCAGGACGCGCTGACCGCCATCGGTGAGAAGCCGTACGCGGAGACCACGCAGCCGTTCGATACCAGGCGGACGAAGAGCAACTTCAACCCGGACAGCGCTCCGGCCGGTACGGGAAGCTGAGGCAGCGGGATGAAGACCGAATGGCGCATCTTCCTGATCATCGCCACGTTCCTGTTGGGTGCCACGATCCTCTACGGCGCCTGGACGGCCGGTGAGTCCGGCCGCGTCGAGTGGGTGGGCACGATCGCCCTGCTGCTCTCCTTCCTGCTCTGCACGATGTGCGGCGGCTTCTTCTGGTTCGTCTCGCGCCGTATCGACCTGCGCCCCGAGGACCGGTCGGACGCCGAGATCTCCGACGGCGCCGGTGAGGTCGGCTTCTTCAGCCCCGGCAGCTACTGGCCGTTCGGGCTGGCGCTGGCCGCCGCGACGGCCGGCATGGGCCTGGTGTTCTGGCAGTACTGGCTGATCGGCCTGGGTCTGCTGGCGGTCATCTTCGCCGCCTGCGGGCTGCTGTTCGAGTACTACAGCGGCACCCGGCGCACCGCCGAGCACTGACCCACCCGGTCGCCGTCGCGGCCGGCCCATGGCAACACGAAGGCCCGTTCCCCGGTGGGGGAGCGGGCCTTCGTCGTGCCGGGACCCGTTCGGCCACGACCTGCCCGGGTGATCAGGCCGCGCGGCGCAGGCAGGCCAGGGACCACGGGGGCCGCGCAGACCGGTGATCAGGCCGCGCGGCGCAGGCGGGTGAGGGGTGGTGTCACAGGCCAGGCGGGCTGGGTGGCCGGGTCAGGCGGCGTGGCGGGCGGGTTGACGGCGTGGGCGGTCGGCCAGCCGCGTGGAGCGCAAGGCGAAGTTGGCGATCACCACGGCGGCGCCGCAGCCGGTGCAGATCAGCTCGGGACAGTCGGTGCCGTGGCCGTCGACGCAGGGCGGCACCTCGAACGGCGTCACGCCCTCGCAGACGTCGCAGTAGAGCTCGCGGCCTGACACGAGCGTCTCCTCTCACTCCGGGCGGCCCGCCCCCGAAGCGATACCGACGCACAACGGAAGCGGAGAACTACTCGGCTGTAGTTTCCCACGCGGGTCCGACAGTTCCCGCGCACCGCCGCCGCTCACGGGTACGGGCGCCCGGCGTCGGTCAGGCGGTGGTGGCGGTCTCGATCCAGCGGTCGAGGGTGCCGGCCGCCGCGCCGGAGTCGATCGACTCGGCGGCGCGGTCCAGGCCGGCGCGCAGCGCCTCGGTCAGGTCGCCGTCCAGCGGGCCCTGGGTGGCCAGCGCCGCCGCCGCGTTGACCAGCACCGCGTCCCGGACCGGGCCGGTCTCGCCGGCCAGCAGGCGACGGGCCACGCCGGCGTTGTAGGCGGCGTCACCGCCGCGCAGGTCCGCGAGGGTGGCCCGGGGTACCCCCAGGTCCGTCGCGTCCAGCACGGCCTCGCGTACGGTGCCGTCCTGCGCCACCCAGACCCGGGTCGGCGCGGCGGTGGTGAACTCGTCCAGCCCGTCCTCGCCGCGCATCACGATCGCCGAGTCGCCGCGGGCGGCGAACACGCTGGCCATCACCGGGGCCATCCGGGAGTCGAAACAGCCGACCGCGCCGGCCCGGGGACGGGCCGGGTTGGTCAGCGGGCCGAGGAAGTTGAAGAAGGTGGGCACGCCCACCTCACGGCGGACCGGACCGGCGTGTCGCATCCCGGGGTGGAACCGGGCCGCGAAGCAGAACCCGATGCCGGCCTCCTCGACACAGCGGACGACCTGCTCAGGGCCGAGGTCCAGCGGGATGCCGAGGAACTCCAGCAGGTCGGCGGTGCCGCACAGGGAGGAGGCCGCCCGGTTGCCGTGCTTGACGACGCGCACGCCAGCGCCGGCCACCACCAGCGCCGTCATCGTGGAGATGTTGACCGTGTGGGCGAGGTCACCGCCGGTGCCGACCACGTCGAGCGCGGTGCGGCGCAGATTCTCCGGGAGCACCACCGGGACCGAGCGACCCAGCATGGCCTCCACCAGGCCGGCCAGCTCGGCCGGGGTCTCACCCTTGGCTCGCAGCGCCACGGCGAAGGCGGCGATCTGCGCCGCGCTCGCCGAGCCGGTCATGATCTCGTCCATCGCCCAGGCGGTGTCGGCGGTGGGCAGCTCGTCGCCGCGCAGCAGCGCGTTGAGCAGGTGCGGCCAGGTCCGATCGCCCATGGCGGGCCTCCCGAGCGTGCGAAGTGCGGGTGGGCTGGAACCGGCGCCGACTCATCCGGCGCCGAGGCGGTGCCGGGAAGTGGGGACGTCAGGCGGGTGCGTGCGTCCGCAGCAGCTCGGCCACCGTGCTGCCGGTGGTCACCGGGTCGAGCGGGTGCACCAGCGTCGCGTCGACCTCGGCGTACGCGGCGAGCCATCGGTCGGCGGCGCGAGCGATCACCAGGCAGGTCGGGGGAGCGTCGTCCCGGTCGTCCTTGATCTGCCGGGCGATGCCGATGCCGCCGCCCGGGCTGGCCTCGCCGTCGAGCAGCAGCAGGTCGATCTCGTAGTCGTCGACCAGCCGGATGGTCTCGGCGTAGGTCGACGCGTCGACGAACTCGATCTGCAGCCCTGGCGCGGGCCGGGTGCCGACGGCCAGCCGCATCCGGTCACGGACCTGCGGGTCGTCGCTGTAGAGCAGGACGGTGCACTGACGATCGCTCATGGCTGGACTGGCTCCCACCTCGTAGCTGCCCGCCGATCGTACCGGTCCACGTGACGTAGTCGACATCCCGCCCGTCGTCGGCGGTCCGGCGTACCGTCGGCGCAGCTCAGGCCGGGGTGCCGGCGGCGCGTTCGCGGGCCTCCTGGCGGTCCAGCTCGCGGTCGACCCGGCGGGCCTCCCGCTCGGACTGCTTGATCCACTGCACCACCAGCACCGCGAGCATGGTCACGCTGACGAACTCGCCGCCGGCCCACAGGATGCCGCCGGCGACGACCTGGTCGTCCCAGGGGTCGGACCAGCTCAGGTTGAGCGACGGGTACCAGTCGCCGCCGAAGAGCGTGATGCTCTGCATGATGGTGAGCCCGAGCACGGTGTGGAACGGCACGGAGAGCAGCATCAGCAGCGCCCGCGCCGGGTACGGCCAGCGGCCCGGCAGCGGGTCGAGGCCGAGCAGCGGCCAGAAGAAGACACAGCCGGTCATGATGAAGTGCGCGTGCACCAGCTCGTGCGCCCAGGCGTGTTCCAGGGTGAAGCGGTACAGGTCACTGAAGTACAGCGCGAACGGGTTGACCACGAAGATGGCGAACGCCACCAGCGGGAAGCTGTAGACCCGGGCGACGCGGCTGTGCACGAGCGCCAGCAGGCGCTTGCGCGCCCGGACCGGCAGGGTGCGCAGGGCCAGCGTCATGGGTGCGCCGAGCGCCAGGAAGATCGGCGCCACCATCGACAGCACCATGTGCTGGACCATGTGCACCGACAGCAGCGCGGTGTCGTACGCGTGCAGCCCGCTGACCGTGACCAGCGCGATGCCGCCCAGGCCCGGGCCGAGGAAGAACACGGTACGGGAGATGGGCCAGCGGTCGCCGCGGATGCGCAGCCGGTGCACCCCGTAGAGGTAGAGGCCCGCGGCGAGCACCAGGCCGACGGCCAGCCAGCTGTCCAGCCGGGTCTCGGTCAGCACCGCGCCGACGGTGAACGGGGGCGGGGTCGCCTCGCCCCCGGCGGCCAGCGCTGGTGGGGCCGCGAGCAACGCGGCCGGGACCGCCGAGGTGGCGGCGAAGATCGGATCGACGTGTAGCACGCTTTTCAGGCTAGGCCAGGCGAACCGGACCCGGACGCGCGGGCCACGGAAGGCGCAGGTTTGCCACCCCGCTGATCGCCGGCCCCGGTCAGGGGCAATAATGACGGCGTGACTGCGGCCCCAGCCATTGACAAGAGCCGGATCCACTCTCTGACCCGACCGAACATGGTCAGCGTCGGGACGATCGTGTGGCTCTCCAGCGAACTCATGTTCTTCGCGGCGCTGTTCGCGATGTACTTCTCCATCCGCGCGGCTGCGCCGGAGCAGTGGGAGAAGCACACCGAGCACCTGAACATCCCGTACGCGACCACGTTCACGGTGATCCTGGTGCTCTCCTCCGTGACGTGCCAGCTCGGCGTCTTCGCGGCGGAGAAGGGTGACGTCCACGCGCTACGGCGCTGGTTCACCATCACCTTCGTGATGGGCCTGATCTTCGTGCTCGGCCAGGTGAACGAGTACCGCACGCTGGTGCACGAGGGCGTCAAGATCAACGAAGACGGCTACGGCTCGATGTTCTACCTGACCACCGGTTTCCACGGCCTGCACGTGACCGGCGGCCTGATCGCCTTCATCATCTTCATGATCCGTACCACCATGGGCCGGTTCACCCCGGCGCAGGCGACCTCGGCGATCGTCGTGTCGTACTACTGGCACTTCGTCGACGTTGTGTGGATCGCGCTGTACGCCATGATCTACTGGCTTCAGTGATCTTGCGCGTCACATTCCGCGCTGCTGCTCCGTCCCCTGAGACAGGTCCAACCGGTTAAGGACACCGCTCATGACTTCTGACAACGACCGCCGACGCGGTCTGCTCGCGCGGCTGCGCGAGCGGCCCGCCGCGCGCAGCAGGGGCCGCCGCCGGCTGGGCGCCGCGGTCCGGCTGTTCGCCGCGCTGATGCTCGCCGGCGGCGCATACACCGTCTTCGCCCCCGGTGCGCAGGCGCAGGACAACCCGCCGCTGACCGGCGCCGCCGCTGAGGGCAAGGCGCTGTTCGACGTGAGCTGTGTGACCTGCCACGGACGCAACGCCCAGGGCGTCGAGGGCCGCGGGCCGAGCCTGATCGGCGTCGGAGCGGCCTCGGTCGAGTTCCAGGTCAGCAGCGGCCGCATGCCGCTTGCCCGCCAGGAGGCCCAGGCGCACCGCAAGCCCACGCTCTTCACCGACGAGCAGACCCGCCAGCTGGCCCAGTACATCCAGGAGCTCGGCGGCGGCCCGATCGTGCCGGAGGGCGACGACCTCCGCGAGGACGGCAACGTCGCTGCCGGCGGTGAGCTGTTCCGGATCAACTGCTCGCAGTGCCACGCCTTCGGTGGCGGTGGCGGCGCGCTCTCCTCGGGCAAGTTCGCCCCGAGTCTGCACCCGGCGACCGACCGGCAGATCTACGCGGCGATGTTGAGCGGCCCGCAGAACATGCCGGTGTTCGGTGACAACCAGCTCCGGCCGGAGCAGAAGGCCGACATCATCGCGTACATCCAGGAGACCCTGAAGCACGACCAGGACCCGGGCGGGTTCAACCTCGGCCGGTACGGGCCGTCCACCGAGGGCCTGGCGATCTTCCTGGTTGGCATCGTGGCGCTCGTCTTCGCTAGCCTGTGGATTGCGGGTAAGTCGTGACCGAGCGGATCATCCGATTCAGTGCCGTGGTGCCGCTCGGCGCCACCCGTAGCGAGGTGACGGCATGAGCACGCACACCGAGCACCAGGCCCCGCAGGGCCGGGAGCCGCTCGACGTGAACACCCCGGGGCTGACCCGGTTCGACATCGTTCGTGAAGGCGCGCGCCGGGACGACATCGAGATCGTCCACTACGAGCCGCAGGTGCAGCCCGGCACCAAGGCCGAGCGCCGCCTGACCCGGGTGGTGGCCGGGTTCTTCCTGATCACCGGCCTGGCGGCGACTGCCTTCCTGGCCATCTACATCTGGTGGCCCTGGCAGTACGAGCCGGGCCGGGGCGGCGACAAGTTCTACACCCCGCTGCTCGGCGCCACCCTGGGCGTGGCCTTGCTCGCCGTCGGATTCGGCATCCTGACCTGGGGCAAGAAGCTGCTGCCCAAGGAGGTCTCGATCCAGGACCGGCACGAGGGGGCGGTGGACGCGGACGGCCGCACCATCACCGGTCAGACCATGCTCTACATGGCCGACGAGCTGGGTGTGAAGCGTCGCCCACTGCTCGGCATCTCGCTGCTGGCCGGTCTCGCGCCAGTCGGGGCGGTGGTCGCGGCGCCGCTGGTCGGCGGCCTGATCTCCCAACCGCACAAGAACAACCAGATGTTCACCACCGGGTTCGCTCAGACCGAGGGCGGGCAGAAGATCCGCCTCGTCCGCGAGGACGGCCGACCGGTGCGCCCGGCGGACATCAGCAGCGGTGGTCAGCTGACGGTCTTTCCGGGCATCGAGCACGGCGTGAGCAACCGGCACGCCGACTCGCCGACGCTGCTGATCCACCTGCGCGATGCGGACGCCCAGAAGTCGCGGGAAGCCAACTCGCGGCCCGAGGTCGGCCACGGCGACTACATGTGGGGCAACTTCGCGGCGTTCTCCAAGATCTGCACGCACGCCGGTTGCCCGGCAAGCCTGTTCGAGCAGCAGACCAACCGTCTGCTCTGCCCGTGCCACCAGTCCCAGTTCCTCATCACCAACAACGCGACGCCCGTCTTCGGCCCTGCCAGCCGCCGGCTGCCGCAGCTGCCGATCGAGGTGGACTCTGAGGGCTTCTTCGTGGCGAAGTCCGACTACACCGAGACCATCGGGCCTGATTTCTGGGAGCGGCCATGAAGCGTCGAAAGCTTGACCTTGCGGCGACGCCGGGCAAGGCCGCGGTGGGGGTGGACGACCGCTTCCAGGTGGCCACCCCGCTGCGCAGGCTGCTGAACAAGGTCTTCCCGGACCACTGGTCCTTCCTGCTCGGCGAGATCGCGCTGTTCTCGTTCATCGTGCTGCTGCTGACCGGTGTGTTCCTCACCTTCTTCTTCGAGCCGGCGATGACCGAGGTGGTCTACGACGGCAGCTACGCGCCGTTGCAGGGCACGCCCATGTCCGCCGCGTACGCCTCCAGCCTGGACATCTCGTTCGACGTCCGTGGCGGTCTGGTGATGCGGCAGATGCACCACTGGTCGGCGCTGCTGTTCATGGCCGCGATCGTCGTGCACATGCTGCGGGTCTTCTTCACCGGTGCCTTCCGCAAGCCGCGGGAGACCAACTGGATCATCGGCTCGCTGCTGTTCTGGGTAGGCTTCCTGGCCGGCTTCACCGGCTACTCGCTGCCGGACGACGGCCTGTCCGGCACCGGCCTGCGGATCGCCTCGGCGATCATGCTGTCCATCCCGGTGATCGGCTCCTGGGTAACCTCGTCGATCTTCGGCGGTGAGTTCCCCGGCACGATCATCATCAGCCGGTTCTTCATCGCCCACGTGCTGCTCATCCCGGCTCTGCTGGTCGCGCTGATCAGCGTCCACCTGGGCCTGGTCTTCAAGCAGAAGCACACGCAGTGGCCCGGCCCCGGCCGGACCAACGGCAACGTGGTCGGCGAGCGGATGTTCCCGCGGTACGCGCTCAAGCAGGGCGGCTTCTTCATGGTCGTCTTCGGCGTCATCGCGCTGATGGGCGGTCTGTTCCAGATCAACCCGATCTGGCTGTTCGGCCCGTACGAGGCGTGGGTGGTCTCGGCCGCCAGCCAGCCGGACTGGTACGTCATGTTCCTCGACGGCTCGACCCGCCTCATGCCCGCCTGGGAGATCAACATCCCGCTCGGCGACGGGTACGTGATCCCGCCGCTGTTCTGGCCGACGGTCGTGCTGCCCGGCATCCTGGTGGGCCTGTCGACGATGTACCCGTTCCTGGAGGCCCGGCACCTCAAGGACCGCAAGAGCCACAACCTGCTCCAGCGGCCCCGGGACGTTCCGGCCCGGACCGCGGTCGGCGCCATGGCGGTGTCCTTCTACATCGTGCTGACGCTCTCCGGCGCCAACGACGTGATCGCCGACAAGTTCCAGATCAGCCTGAACGCGATGACCTGGGCCGGCCGAATCGGCCTGCTGGTGATTCCGCCGGTGGCGTACTACATCACCCACCGGCTCTGCCTCGGTCTGCAGCAGCACGACCGCGAGGTGCTCGCGCACGGCGTGGAGACCGGCATCATCCGGCGCCTGCCGGACGGCCGGTTCATCGAGGTGCACCAGCCGCTCAGCGCGGCGAACGGGCACGCGGACGGCCACGGCGAGCTGGAGTACGTCGGCTGGGTGGTGCCCAAGAAGATGAACCGGCTCGGGGCTCTCGGCCCGGCCATCCGGGGCTTCTTCTACCCGATCGAGAAGCCGGCCGAGGCGCCGGTCTCGCCGGGTCACCCGCCGGTCGAGGCCCGGCCCGAGCGCGAGGAGATCAGCAGCGGCGAGAGCCGCCGCTGACCCCCCGACCGCACCGTCACGTGGCGCCCGCCGGAATTCCGGCGGGCGCCACGTCGTATCCGTGTCCACCGCCCATCCGGCCAGGAGTGGGACGGTCACGGCGCGACCGGTAGACCCCGCGCGACGGGCGATCGCAGGAATAACCCCGGTGAGCCGGGTATCCGTGCGGTCCAACGTCTCAAGGGGGGGAAGCATGTTGGGTATCAAACGCCTCGGCCTGTTGGCCGCGCTGGTACTGGTCGGCGTCGCGCCGGCCGCGGCCGCGCAGGCCGCGGCACAGCCGTCAACGCAGGACACCCAGTATCTGCAGGCGGTGCACCAGGTCAACCTGTTCGAAATCACCGCCGGTGACCTGGCCCAGCAGAAGGGCCAGGACCAGGGGGTCAAGGACCTGGGCGCGATGTTGAAGACCGATCACACCCAGCTGGACCAGACGGTGCAGCAGACCGCGTCCCAGCTCGGGGTGGACCTGCCAAACGAGCCCAGCGCCGATCAGCAGGCCGTCATCGACCAGCTGAACAACGCCAGCGGCAAGGAGTTCGACCGGCTGTGGGTGACCAGCGAGCTGGCCGGTCACGTCCAGGCCATCCAGGCCACCCAGACGGAGATCTCACAGGGCTCCGAGCAGTCGGTGGTCCAGTTGGCCCAGACCGCCCTGCCGATTCTGCAGACGCACTACGACGAGCTGGTTCAGCTCGCCAACCAGCTCGGCATTCCGGTCCCGCAGACCAGCGCCAGCGGTACGCCCAGCCCGGGTGGCACTGGCACCGAGTCGCCGGCTCCGGGTGGCACAGGCACCGAGTCCCCGGCTCCGGGCGGCGGCACCGAGTCGCCGGCTCCGGGCGGCGGCACCACCGAGTCGCCGGCTCCCAGCGAGAGCTGACGTAGCGGCAGCAGACGGCCGGCCCACCCACGCGGTGGGCCGGCCGCCGTGCGTCCCGGCACCCGTCGGCGCCGCCGGTGTGTCAGTCCGCGCTCGCCAGGCCGATCGCGAACGCCTCCTCCAGGTCGTGCTGCGAGTACGCCCGGAACGCGATGTGCGACTCGGTGTTCAGCACACCCGGCACCTTGGAGATGCCGCCCGCGATGACCTGGGCGATCTGGTCGAACTCGCGGACCCGGACGATGGCGATGAGGTCGACGTGCCCGGCCACCGAGTAGACCTCGCTGACGCCGGGAAGGTTGGCCAGGTTCTCCGCCACCTCGGGGATCGCATCGGTGGCGCAGTCGATCAGCACGATCGCGGTGATCACGGGACATTTCTCCGTTCGTCGGCGTCGTCGCCCATGCTAGATGTTTCCGTCGGGCCCGGAGGCGGGAGGCGTCGGGGCTCAACCGTGCGCGCTGGCCGGCACGGTGCAGCCGTCCCCGGCGCGGATCGTGTCGCGCAGCCGTTCGCCGTCGCGGACCGTCGCGCCCGGCCAGACCACGGTGCGCCGCACGTCGCCGTACACCCGCGCGCCGGCGCCGACCACCGACTCGACGCAGCGACCGGCCACCGTGGCGGACGGGTCGATCAGGGTGCCGCCGGCGGCGGCGTGCAGGTTGGCTGCCAGGTAGTCGGCCGGGGTGCCGGTGTCGTAGAAGGTGCCCGGGTAGGCGATCACCTCCAGGGCCCCGGCCGCCTCGGCCGGTCGCCAGACCGCGCGCACCAGGTCGGAGAAGACCAACGGCAGGTCGCGGACCAGCCGCCAGGGCAGCAGTGAGAAGCCGGTGAAGCAGTGCCCGGCGAAGGTGCCCGGCGCCGCCGGGTCCGCGGCGGGCTGACCGAGCAGGCGTACGGAGTGCCCGTCCCAGCCGTCCAGCAGCGCGGCCACGTCCGGGCCCGGCGGAGTCGCCGCGTCGGCGAGGTACGCGTCGGCGTTGCCGACCAGCACCGGCCGGCCGTCGATCCAGTCCCGCAGGTTGGCCACGCCGCCCGCGGTGCCGAGCGGGTCGCCCGGCTCCACCGACAGGTGGGCGCGGTCACCGACGTGCGTGACCACCTGGTCGGCGAGGTAGCAGGCGTTCACCGCGACCCGTCCGGGACCGGTCAGGCCGAGCCCGGCCAGCCGGGCCAGCGCCCGGTCGAGCAGCGGCACGTTGCCCACCGGGCAGAGCGCTTTGGGCACCCGTTCGGTGAGCGGACGCAGTCGGGTGCCCTCGCCCGCGGCGAGCACCACCGCACAGACCTCCGCGCGCCGGTCGCCCGCCCGCCCCCCGGTCGCCGGCACACCCGCCGCCCCGGTCACGGCGTGATGTCGGGCACCGGTGGCGGAAACTGCCCGGCCAGCGGCCCAATGCCGTAGTAGGCGAGCAGCCGGGCGGTCGGCCAGGTCAGCTTCGGCAGGTCGTCCAGGGGGTGCCAGGCGGCCTCGAAGACCTCCGCGCCGTCGACCGCCAGTTCGGTGTCGGAGGCCGGCACCTCCGCCTCGAAGACCATGTCCACCCAACCCTTGGCGTGCACGATCGCGTTCGGCACCGCGGGACGCAGCCGGGACGGGGGGAGCCGGATGCCGGACTCCTCGAACAGCTCGCGAGCCGCGCCCACCACCGGGGCCTCGCCCCGATCCAGCAGACCGGCGGGGAGCGACCACCCCTTGCCGGGCGGCTGGCGCAGCAGCAGCAACCGGCCCGCACCCGTCGCCTCGGCGTCGCGGACCAGGGTTACCGCGCCGACGATGTACTTGGGCACGGCCAACCGGACCAGTCGACGGCGCACCGGCAGCGGCAACCGGTAGAAGGCCTGGTAGAAAATGGCCCGACCGGTGGCGCGGGAGCGGGGGATCATGACCCCAGGCTAGTGGTCACGAAAGTCCTTCGGACGTGCTGGGGCCTGGACGGTCACTGTCGATGGTCGACCAGGTCGATCAGCTGGCGTACCACCGTGTCCGGTTCGATCACCCGGTCGAAAACGGCGACCAGCAGGGTCTCCAGGTCGGGATAGCCCAGCTCCTCGGAGAGACGCAGCAGTGGCAGGTCACTGGCGAGGCCGCGGTTGTGCTGGCGCAGGGCGAGCCCGATGGTGGCCCGGCCGAGGCGGACCTTGTCGCTGATCGTGATGCCCGGCTCGGTGTGCCCGGCGAACCACCGGTTGATCTGCATCTGCGCGTGCGGCGACTTGACGAAGTCCAGCCACTCCCGGCGCGGGCCGCGCGGCGCCTCACCGGCCTCGAAGCCGTTGTCCCCGTCGTCTTCGGTGAAGATCTCCACCACGTCGCCCTCGTCCAGCTCCGAGCTCAGCGGCGCCAGCCGGCCGTTGATCCGGGCGGCGAGGCAGTGGTCGCCCCGCTCGCCGCCCAGCTCGTAGGCGAGGTCGACCGGCGTGGCGCCGGCCGGTAGCACGACCTGCCGTCCGTCGGAGAAGACCTGGATCTGCCCCTCGGCGAGGTCGCAGCGCAGCGACTCGAGGAACTGCGCCGGGTCGGCGGCGTCCGGCTCCCAGTCGAGGACCCGGCGCAGCCAGTCCAGTTGCTCGGCGCGCGCCGCCGCGCTGCTGCCTCCCGAACGCGGGAAGCGGAAGTCGGCGGCGATGCCGTACTCGGCCGAGCGGTGCATCTCCTCGGTGCGGATCAGCACCTCGACGGTGCGGTCCTGCGGGCCGCAGACGCTGGTGTGCAGCGAGCGGTAGAGGTTGTTCTTCGGCGATGCGATGAAGTCCTTGAACCGGCCGGGAATTGGGCGCCAGGTGCCGTGGATCGCACCCAGTGCGGCGTAGCAGTCGGTGGCCGGACCATCGACCACCACCGCGATACGCGGCAGGTCGTACGGCGCGGCGTGGTCGCCGGCGGTGGTGTCCTTCCAGATCGAGTAGAGATGCCGCGGGCGGGGGCTCACCTCGGCGTCCACCCGGCTGCGGCGCAGCGCCACCCGGGCCCGGCTGACCACCGCGTCGAGGTACGCGTCCCAGCCCGGCCGGTCGTGCACGTGCCGGGCCAGCCGGGCGTGCTCGTCGGGCTCCAGGTGCAGCAGCACCACGTCGTCCAGCTCGCGCTTGAGGGTCTGGATGCCGAGCCGGTCGCAGAGCGGGACCAGCACCTCCTGGGTCTTGCGGGCGATCCGCTCCCGCGAGGCGGCGGAGCGCACACCGAGGGTGCGCATGTTGTGCAGCCGGTCGGCCAGCTTGATGATCAGGACCCGGACGTCCTTGGCGGCCGCGACGATCATCTTGCGGATCGTCTCCGCCTCGGCGGCCTTGCCGTAGAACGCCTTGTCGAACTTGGTCACCCCGTCAACCAGGTGGGCCACCTCGCCGCCGAAGTCCTCCGAGAGCGCCTGGAGCGTGTATCGGGTGTCCTCCACCGTGTCGTGCAGCAGCGCCGCCACCAGGGTGGTGGTGTCCATCCCGAGCTCGGCGCAGATCTGCGCCACCGCGAGGGGGTGGGTGATGTACGGCTCCCCGCTCTTGCGGAACTGCCCGCGGTGCATGTTCTCCGCGATGGTGTAGGCCCGGCGCAGCACCGCCGGGTCGGTGCCGGCGTGGATGCCCCGGTGGGTCCGGACCAGCTGGGTGACCGGGTCGGAGTCGGCGGTCGGCCAGGTGAGCAACGACCGCAGCCGGCGGGCCAGCGGCAGCTCACCCGACTGGGTCGGCAGGGCGCCCCCCAGGGCGGCGCCGTGCCCGGCGTCGACGTCCACGAGGGACACCTCCTCACCCCGGCCCCGCGACCGCCGAAACCCGGCGACCGGGAGCAGGCCCACGAATCGGGCAGGACTGCACTTCTCTAACAGCCTAAGCGAGTCGACGTAGTCCGATCGGTCACTTGGTCATGAGCGTTCGGTCGAGAGTTGGTGGGACGCCCCGCTCTCGGCCTTCGCCAGCAGGTCCCGGAAACGCCCCGCGCCACCCACCGGGGAGGACCAACCGGAGGACATCTCCACCAGCCGGGTCTCCGGTCGCTCCAACCAGGACAAGATGCGCTCGGACTCCTCCGCCGTGGCCGCCGGCACCGGGCCGTGCCCACCCGACACCGTCTCGGCGGTGGCCCGGATGGCGTTCAGCGTGGGTCGCGGGTGGACGCCGGGCGGGGACACCCCCGCGCCCGCCAGCCGCCCGTGCCGGACCAGGGCCAGCTCCCAGCCGCCCCGGGCGGCCGGCCGGGCCGCGGCCAGCTCGACGATCCCGGTCAGCGCGGCCAGCCGCTGCATCCGCACGGTGGCGCGCAGCACCGCCGCCAGCCGGGACCGCACCACCGCGGCCTCCTCGTAGCGCTGGTCGCGGGAGAGCACGTCGATCCGGGCCAGCAGCGCGTCCACCACCGGCTGTGGGTCGCTCACGGTGGCGGTGCGGAACGGCGCCGCGGCGCGGTGGTCGTACTCCTCGGGGGTGATCTTGTGCTCGCAGGGAGCCGGGCAGCGACCCAGCTCGGCCAGCGCGCAGGCCGGCGTGATGGTCCGCAGCGAGAGCCGGTGCGTGCACTGGCGCAGCGGCACGGCGTCGTGGAAGCCCGCGGCGGCCAGCTCCGCGGACCGCCGGGAGGTGAACGGGCCGAGGTAGGCGGTGTCGGTGGGGGAGAGGTCGCGGACCACCGACAGCCGGGGATACGGCCCGTCGGTCAGCTTGAGCCAGACCATCCGCTCCGGGTATTTCGACCGCCGGTTGTACGGCGGGGCGTGCGCGGCGATCAACCGCAGCTCGCGGACCTCCGCCTCCAGCGAGTGCGCGCACTCCACCGCCTCGACCCGCTCGGCCGCGGCCAGCATCTCGGAGATCCGGGCCCGCTTCTCGCCAGCGGTGAAGTAGCTGCGCACCCGGGTGGCGATGTCGCCGGAGGTGCCGACGTAGAGCGGACGGTCGTCGGCGGCCCGGAAGATGTAGACCCCCGGCACCTTGGGCAGGCCCTCGGCCAGGTGTCGCTTGCGGCGCTGGGTCGGGGTGACCGCCCGGGCGAACTCGATGGCGTCGCCGACCGTGTCGACCCGGTGCCCGCCCAGTCGGGCGATCAGCCCGTGCAGCACGTCGACGGTGGCCTTCGCGTCGTCCAGCGCCCGGTGGGTGGGCTGGGTGGCGGTGCGGAAGTAGGCCGCCAGGGTGCCCAGCTTGCGGTTGGGCACCTCGTCGCGGGTCAGCACCCGGCGGGCCAGCGCCGCCGTGTCCAACACTCGGGGGTTGGGCCAGCGGTAGCCGTGCTTCGCGCAGGCGGCCTTGAGGAAGCCCACGTCGTAGGGCGCGTTGTGGGCGACCAGGACCGCGTCGGCGATGAACTCCAGGAAGCTCGGCAGCACCTGCTCGATCGGCGGCGCCGGCATCAGCATGGCCTGGGTGATCCCGGTCAGCACGGTGATGAACGGCGGGATCGGCTGCCCCGGGTTGACCAGGGTGGCCAGCACGCCCAGCTGCTCACCACCGCGCACCTTGACGGCGCCGATCTCGGTGATGCCGCCGCCGTCCGGCGCGCCGCCGGTGGTCTCCAGGTCGACCACCACGAAGGTGGCCGCGTAGAGCGGCAGCGCCGGGTCCACCCCGCCCACCGCCGGGTCGAGACCGGCCAGCGACTCCTGGACGTACTCCGCCTGTGCCATCGGCGGCACGCTAGCGCGCCGGTCCGACACTCCCGTCACAGCGGCCCCACCGGTGGGCATGGGGCTAGGATGAGAGATCGGCTCACTCACCGGGCGGTGGGCCCGGTCGCGGTGGGAGACTTGCCACATGCCCCTCACCGAGCCGCACGACGACCACCTCCAGCAGGAGGATCCGGTCGCGCGCGACGGTGCCGTGGGCGACCCGGACAGCGGCGACGAGACCGCCGTCGACGAGTCATCCGGCCCGGTGGGCCCGGGCGGCGAGCCGACGATCGAGCCGGAGCCCGTCCTGCCCGAGCCGGTCCGGCAGCGGATCGTGGCGCTGACCGCCGCGGTGCTGCCCACCCTCCCGGCCGACGAGGTCCCGGTGCCGTTGCGCCGGGTGGCCAAGTTCGCCCCGAACCGGCGGGCCCGGCTCGGCGCGCCAGCCATCGCCGCCCAGCTCACCGGCGACCCGCTGTTCCGGCAGCGGGTCACCGCCCGGGTGCTGGCCGACGCCGGTGACCTCGGCGCGGCCGTGGTCGAGGGCACCGCGCCGGCCGCCGCCGACCCGGTCGAGGTGGCCGCGCTGGCCTACCTGGCCCGGCCGCGCGGTTGGCGGGAGCTGATCGACGCCAGCGGCGCGGCGGTCCGCGCCGAGGCGGACAGCGCGGTCGTCGCCGAGCTGGTCCGCGAGGCTGAGCAGCGAGCCACCCGGGCCGAGCACGACCGCGCGGTGGCCCGGGTGGAGGCGGAGAAGCTCCGTGACGAGCTGGCCCGGGTCCGGGAGGAGCTGGGCCAGCTCCGCGAGGAGTCCCGCCAACTGGCCCGCACCCTGCGGGAGACCCAGGCCCGCGAGCGCAAGGCCACCGAACTGCTGGCCACCGAGCGCGGCCGGGCCGCGCGCGCCAGCGCCGACGTGGACGCCGAGCTGCGCCGGGCCCGCGCCCGGCTGGCCGAGGCGGAGGCGGCCGCCGGTGTGGCCCGGGCCAGCGCCAAGGAGGCCCGCTCGGTCGACGACGCCCGGCTCTGGCTGCTGTTGGAGACCATCGGCCAGGCCGCCGTCGGGCTGCGCCGGGAGCTGGCACTCGACCCGGTGGACAAGCTCCCCGCCGACTTCGTCGCCGACGCGTTCGCCGACCAGACGGGCACCGCCCCGGCCGGCCCGTCCGCGCGCGCCCGGGACACCGACGACCCGGCCCGGCTGGACCAGCTGCTCGCGCTGCCCCGGGCGCACCTCGTGGTGGACGGCTACAACGTCACCAAGCGCGGCTTCGGTGAGATGTCGCTGGAGCAGCAGCGCAAGCGCCTGGTCACCGGCCTGGGCGGGATCGCCGCGCAGACCGGCGACGAGGTCACCGTGGTCTTCGACGGCGCCGAGCGGATGCACGGGCTGCCGCCGGCGCCGCGGGGCGTACGGGTGCTCTTCTCCCGCAAGGGCGAGACCGCGGACGAGCTGATCCGGCGGCTGGTCCGGGCCGAGCCGGCGGGCCGTCCGGTGGTGGTGGTCTCCTCCGACCGCGAGGTCGCCGACGGGGTCCGTCGGCACGGCGCCTACCCGCTGGGCGCCGACTCGCTGCTGCGCCGACTCGCCCGCTCCTGACCGTGTCTGGCCGTCCCGCGCCGGGCGCTAAAGCATGATCGACTCCAGATCGCTGACACCGGGCCATCCTCGGCCCCGGGACACCGCGACATCGCCGAAACGGTGTCGATCAGGGGTGGGGCCCGCCGCATTGGATCGTGAAGACGTTCCCCGATCCAGATCAGCTGACTCGGACACTTGAACGGCTCGGCTGGTCGGCGCGGGTGTGGCCCGCTGGGACGCGGTTGATCGCTGGCTCGGCCGCGCCAAAGCGCGGGTCTGGCCGGTAGCCAGGTGAGCAGCGCTCTCCTTCGTGTGATCGACACGAGGTCGGCGATGTCGCTGTGTCCGGCCGGTCGGGATACCCCGATATCGCTGACCTGGAGTCGATCTCGGCCGGTCGGGGCGGTTGTCTGGGTTTCTGTTCCGGCTGCCTGGTGGCCGGCCTGTTCGACGAGGCGTCCCCGGCGGCCGGCCTGGACGCCGCCGAGGTCCAGGCGATCGAGGTGTTCGCCCGGGCCGGTTACGACGTGGAGGTGCTGGCCGCGCCCGCGCGTCCCGGCGCCGCCCGTCGCCACGCCGCACGCCGGGTCGCCTGAGCGCGACACCGCGCCCGAAGCGGGCTTTTCGCGGGCCATAGGATGGGCGGTCACGGCGGGAGGAGCGGCGGGATGAGCGGGGTACGACGCGACGACGGCGGGCCCGCCGTCGGCGGCGGGAAGGCCCGTCGCGTGGCGAGCACGGCGGTGTCCCGGTGACCCCGCGTGCCTGGGCGCTGCTGACCCTGGCCGGGTTGACCGTCGCGCTGCTGGTGATCGCCGCGCTGCTGATCCCGTGGCACCGGCCGCCGGCGCCCCGGGCCGACCAGCTCGCCGCGCTGCGTGACCTGCCCGCCGAGCAGGTGGCCCGGGGGCGGGAGTTCCGCACCGCACTGCGCCCCGGCGGTTACGCCGCGCTCGCCGTCGGGCTGCTGGTCGCCCTCGCGCTGGGGCTGACCCCGCTGGGCAGCCGCCTGATCGAGCTGGTGGGCCGGCCGTTCGGTGGGCACTGGGCCGCACAGGCCGTGCTCGGCGGGCTGGCCGTGGTGCTCGTCGCCGACCTGCTCACCCTCCCGTTCGCCGCCTGGCGGCAGAGCGTGCTCACCCGCTACGGGCTGAGCACCAACGGCTGGAGCGGCTGGACGGCCGACCTGCTCAAGTCGTACGCGGTCAGCGCGGTGATCGGCGCGGTGGCGCTGTTCGGGTTCTACGCGGTCATCCGCCTCGCGCCGCGCTGGTGGTGGGCGTTCGGCGCGGCCGGCGCGGCGGTGCTGGTGGTGCTGCTGTCGTTCGTGTTGCCGGTGCTGGTGGAGCCGGTGTTCAACCGCTTCACGCCGATGGAGCAGGGCCCGCTGCGCACCGAGCTGATGAGCATGGCCGCCCGCGACGGGGTGCCGGTGCGCGACGTGCTGGTCGCCGACGCCTCCCGGCGCACCAGGGCGGTCAACGCGTACGTCTCCGGTCTCGGGCCGACCCGACGGGTGGTGGTCTACGACACGCTGCTGCGCGAGGCCACCCCGGCCGAGGTGACCGCCGTGGTGGCGCACGAGCTGGGGCACGCGAAGGACCGGGACGTCGCGGCCGGCACGCTGACCGGGGCGCTCGGCGCCGCGGCCGCGGTGGTGGCGCTCTACCTGCTTGGCTCGTGGGGGCCGCTGCTGCGGATGGCCGGTGTCGATTCGGTCGCCCACCCACGCGCGTTTCCGTTGCTGGTCGCCCTGGTCACGGTGGCCGGGCTGGTCGCCGCGCCGGTGCAGGCGCTGATGTCCCGGCGGGTGGAGGCACGGGCCGACGCGCACGCGCTCGCGCTCACCCGTGACCCGGTCGCCTTCGAGTCGATGCAGCGCCGACTCGGCACGGTCAACCTCGGCGACCCTGACCCGCCGCGCTGGGAATATCTCTACTCGGCCTCACACCCGTCCACCGTGGAGCGGATGGCCGCCGCCCGCGCGTACGCCCGGGAGGCCGGCCGATGAACCGCACGCTGCTGATCACCAACGACTTCCCGCCCCGCCCGGGCGGGATCCAGTCCTTCGTGCACAACCTTGCGGTGCGTCAGCCGGCCGGCTCGGTGGTGGTGTACGCGTCGAGCTGGCGCGGGGCGGCGAAGTTCGACGCCGACCAGCCGTTCGAGGTGATCCGGGAACGCACCAGGGTGCTGCTGCCCACCCCGCTGATCGCCCGCCGGGCGGCGCGGCTGGCCCGCGCGTACGACTGCGACACGGTGTGGTTCGGCGCGGCGGCCCCGCTCGGGCTGCTCGCCGCCGGCCTGCGGCGGCGGGCCGGGGTGCGCCGGGTGGTGGCGCAGACCCACGGCCACGAGGTCGGTTGGGCGGCGCTGCCCGCCGCCCGGCCGGCGCTGCGCCGGATCGGTCGGGGCGTCGACGTCACCACCTATCTCGGCGAGTACACGCGCAGCCGGCTGGCCCGCGTGCTGGACGGGCTGACCGAGCTGCGCCGGCTGGCGCCCGGGGTCGATGTGGACACCTACCACCCGACCGTGGACGGCGAGCCCGTCCGGGCCCGGTTGGGGCTGACCGACCGTCCGGTGGTGGTCTGTGTGTCCCGCCTGGTGCCGCGCAAGGGGCAGGACATGCTGATCCGGGCGCTGCCGGAGATCCGCCGCCGGGTGCCCGACGCGGCGCTGCTGATCGTCGGCGGCGGGCCGTACCGGGCGACCCTGGAAAAGCTGGCCCGGCAGGCGGGGGTGGAACGGGACGTGGTCTTCACCGGCTCGGTGCCTACGGCCGAGCTGCCGGCGCACTACGCGGCCGGCGACGTCTACGCGATGCCCTGCCGCACCCGCAACCGTGGGCTGGACGTGGAGGGGCTGGGCATCGTCTACCTGGAGGCGTCCGCGACGGGCCTGCCGGTGGTGGCCGGTGACTCCGGCGGCGCGCCGGACGCGGTGCGCGAGGGGGAGACCGGCTACGTGGTCCGCGGCCGGGACGTCGCCCAGCTCGCCGACCGGGTGGCCCGGCTGCTCGCCGATCGGGACCTGGCCCGCCAACTGGGCGCGGCAGGTCGGGCGTGGGTGGAGCGGGAGTGGCGCTGGGAGGCGCAGGCGGAGCGGATGGCCGCCCTGCTCGCCGGCTGACCGCCGCCCGCGCCTCAGGTGGGGGTCGATCGGGGCGGGGCGTAGCGGGGCACGTACTCCTGGCCGGTGAGCCGCTGGATCGCCGCCATCACCTCGTCGGTGACCGTCCGGATGTCGCGTGGCCCGTTGATCCGGCCGGCGACCGGGATCGGCGGGCCGAATCGCAGGCTGACCGGGTGCCGGCGCGGCAGCCGCGCGTCGACGGGCAGCACCTCGGCGGTGCCGAGCACGCCGACCGGGATGATCGGCACCCCGGCGTCGCGGGCCAGCCGGGTCATGCCGACGCGGCCTCGGTAGAGCCGCCCGTCCGGGGAGCGGGTGCCCTCCGGGTAGACGGCGACCAGGCCGCCGGCGCGGAGCACCGGCACGGCGGCGTCGAGGGCGCTGAGGGCGGCTCGGCCGCCGGCCCGCTCGACGCGGATCGCGCCCATGCCGGCGACGATCCGCCGGTTGAGCCAGCCGCCCGGGCCGCGACCACTGAAGTACTCGGACTTGGCCCAGAAGGTGACGTGCCGGGGCGTCACGCTGACGAGGAAGAGTTCGTCAGCGACGGAGAGGTGGTTGCCGGCGAGGATCGCGCCGCCGTGCCGGGGCAGGTGTTCGAGTCCCTCCACGCGTGGCCGCCAGCCCAGCCGCAGCATGGTGCCGACGGTCAGCTTGGTGAGGTCGTACAGCAGGGGCACGTGTCCTCCGGGGTGGGGGTGGATGGGTTCAGGCGAAGGTCGGGCCGAGGTGGGCGTCCAGCACGGCTCGCAGCAGGGCGTCGTCGTCGGTGGCGTCCGTGGCCAGCGGCAGGCTGCCCCACGCCCAGAGCTGGGCTGTGCCGTGCAGGTTGGCCCAGAGCGCGCCGGCCAGCACCGGGGCCGGCGCGTCGGTCGGCCGGCGTACCTGAGCCACCAGGTCGGCCAGGACGGCGAACAGCGGCAGGCTCGTCTCGCGCAGCTGTAGCCGGCCGCTGTCCAGCAGGTCGTGCCGGAACATCAGCTCGAACATCCCGCGGTGCGCCGCCGCGAAGTCCAGGTACATCCGGCCGAGTGCGGTCAGTTGGGCGCGCGGGTCGGGGCCGGCGGCGCGCATCGTCTGCTCGACGCGGGCGGTGAGGTCGGCGAAGCCCTCCCGGGCGATGGCGGAGAGCAGGTCGACGTGGGTGGGGAAGTAGCGGCGCGGTGCGCCGTGCGAGACCCCGGCCCGGCGGGCGATCTCCCGCAGTGACACCGCCGACTGGCCCTCGCGCAGCACCAGGTCCACCCCGGCGGCCACCAGTCGGGCCCGGACACTCGCCTCCGCACTCATAGACACTGTCTACCAGGGCGCGTAGACGCTGTCTACCCCTGCTCTGGCCCCCCGACCGCAGCGACGCGTCGACGCCAGGAGGCAGAGGCAGCGGCACGGAGCGGCCCGGCGGGCGGGGTGGGTCAGCGGATGCGGGCCAGGATCCGGTCGGCGGGGGCCGGCCGGCCGAAGTGCCAGCCCTGCGCGGCGTCGCAGCCGATCGCCCGCAGCCGCTCGGCCTGCCCGGCGGTCTCCACGCCCTCGGCGGTCACCGTCAAATCCAGTGCGTGCGCCAGCGACACCAGCGAGGCGAGGATCCGCTCATCGGTGCGCCCCACCGACGGCGACCGCAGCCCGGCCACGAACTCCCCGGCGACCTTCAGCTCGGTCACCGGCAGGTCCCGCAGGTACGCCAGGTTGCTGTAGCCCGTGCCGAAGTCGTCGATGGCGATCCGCACGCCGAGATCGGCCAGCACCCGCAGGGCGCGTACCGGCTCCTTGGCCGTGCTCATCATCGTGCTCTCGGTGATCTCCAACTGCAGTCGCTCCGGCGGCAGCCCGGTCTGCCGCAGCAGGCCGCGTACCTCCTGCACCAGCCCGGGCCGGTGCACCTGCCGGACCGCCAGGTTGACGCTCACGAACGGTGCGGCCGTGCCGCCGGCCGACCAGGCCTCCGCCTCCCGGCACGCCTCGGCCAGCACCCACCCGCCCAGTTGCACGATCAGCCCGGTCTCCTCGGCCAGGCCGATGAAGCTGTCCGGCCGCAGCACACCCAGCTCCGGGTGGCGCCAGCGGACCAGCGCCTCCACGCCGATCAGCCGGCCGTCGCGAAGCGAGGTCAGCGGCTGGTAGTCGAGGTAGAACTCGCCTCGCTCCAGGGCGGCCGGGATGGCCGCGGAGAGCGCGTACCGGGCCAGCTCCCGTCGGTTGCGCTCGGCGTCGTAGAGCGCCCAGCGCGCCCCGCCGGCCGCCTTCGCCCAGTGCAGGGTGCTGTCGGCGGCCCGCATGAGGTCACCGGGGTTCGCGCCGGCCACCTGGCGCTCGACGATGCCGATGCTCGCCGAGACCTGGAGCTCGTGCCCGTCCACCAGCGCCGGTGTCCGGACGGCGGCCAGCGCCGCCTCGGCCACCGCCACCATGTCCTCGGTGCCGCCGCTGCGCTCCACCAGGATGACGAACTCGTCCCCACCGAGTCGGGCCACCAGGTGCTCGCCCACGGTCTGGCACAGCCGCTCGGCCACTGTGGTCAACAGCCGGTCGCCGACCCGGTGCCCCAGCGTGTCGTTCACGACCTTGAACCGGTCCAGGTCGAGGAAGCACACGCCGACCCGCTGCGCGCCCCGGCCCGGCTCGTTGAGCGCGGCGGTGAGCCGCTCGGTGAACAACGTCCGGTTGGGCAGGCCGGTGAGCGGGTCGTGGGTGGCCTGGTGCCGGAACCGAGCCTCGCTGGCCCGCAGCGCCCGCTCCGCCTGCGTCCGGGCCACCATGGCGGCCCGGCGGATCGACTCCTGCTCGTCGAGCGTCCGGTCCCGCAGCGCGCGGGCGTAGCCGGTCGCAACGGCGGCCAGCAGCCGCGCCATCCGGTCCTCGACGTCCTCCGCCACCAGCCCCAGATCGCGTATCAGCCGGAGCTGGATGACCTCGACGGTACGGCCCAGCCCCTCCGCGGAGGCGATGTGCGCGGCGACCAGTTCGGCGCCCACCCGGTAACCGGCGCGGAGGTCGAACGGCTCGGCGAGCAACGCGCCGGCCAACTGCCCGGTGAGCCGGTGCAGCAGGGTCTCGAGCTGGGCCTGGGTCATCGGCAGATAGCTGGTGCCGGAGACGGCCTTGGCCCAGGCCTTGGCGAACGTGCCCGGGCAGGAGGTCGCCCCGGGCGACTCAGCCACCGAGGCGCCCGACGCCGCCCATGAAGACCGCACGCTCGGCGTCCTCCGCGCTCTCCGGGGTGTCCGGCCGCCACTGCGGCACCCAGACCACGCCCGGGTCGAGAAGCTCGAACCCGTCGAAGAGCGCGGTCAGCTCGGCCCGGTTGCGGACCCAGAGCGGGTTGTCGGTACGCCGGTAGACCCGCTCCGCCTCGGCCCGCTCGTCCTGGCTGCGCCCGTCGTCGCTGGCCTGCGACAGCACCAGGTAGCTGCCCGGGGCCAGCGCGTCGCGCAGGGTCCGCAGCAGATCCGCCGGACGGTCCTCGTCGGACACGAAGTGCAGCACGGCCACGATCATCACGGCCACCGGCTGGTCCAGGTCGAGCAGTTTGCGGATGTCCGGGTGGGTCAGGATCTTCTCCGGGCGCCGCAGGTCCTCCTGCACCACCACCGCCCGGTCGTTGCCGGCCAGGATCTCACGGCTGTGCGCCACGGCCACCGGGTCGACGTCGACATAGACCACCCGTGACTCCGGGTCGAGCCGCTGGGCGATCTCGTGCACGTTGCCGACCGTGGGGATGCCCGAGCCGATGTCCAGGAACTGCCGGATCCCGGACTCGGCGAGGTGGTGCACCGCCCGGCGCAGGAACGCCCGGTTGGCCTGGGCCATCAGCGGCGCCTCCGGCACCGCGGCCACCATCGCCTGCGCCGCCGCCCGGTCGGCAGCGAAGTTGTGCGAGCCGCCGAGGTAGTAGTCGTACATCCGCGCGACGCTCGGGCGCTCGATGTCGATGGTGTCGGGTGCCCAGTCCGGCCGCTGCATGCGCTCACCCCTCGAGTCCGCGACGCGGGCGTCGTCGCCCGCGCGGGTATTGTGCCCCCCCACGTTCCCGCCAGACCATAGCGTGCCGCCAGGTTCCCGCCGACGTCGGTCGATACGCGAAGGTCCACGCCGGCCGGAGCCGGCGCGGACCTTCGGTCGCGGCGTCCCGCTCGACGAGCGGGGTCAGGTCAGAACTTCGGGGCGTCTGGCGCCTCGAGCAGTCCGAGCCGGAGCGCGGTCATCAGCGCCTGCGCCCGGTTGGCCGCACCCAGCTTCTCGTACAGCTTGGAGATGTGCGTCTTGGCCGTGGACTCGCTGACGAACAACTGCTTGGCGATGCCGGCCACGCTCATCCCGTCGGCGAGCAGCCGCAGGACCTGCCCCTCACGGGGGGAGAGCTGCGGACCGGACGGGGCGAGCCGGCGCTTCATCGCCTCGGCCAGGTCGGCCGCCGTGAACGCGCTCGGCGAGGAGGCGGCGTGCCGCGCGGCGGCCACCACCTCGTCGGCCGGGGCGGTCTTCGGCACGAAGGCGCTCGCGCCGGCCTCCAGGGCACCGAAGAGCTGGTCGTCGCCGGCGTACATGGTCAGCACCACGATGCCCATCGAGGCGCTGGACTTGCGCAGCGCCCGGGTGGCCTCGAGGCCGCTGCCGTCGGGCAGCCGGAGATCCATGATCACCACGTCCGGCTGAAGCGCACCGGCCTGGCGTACCCCCTCTGCCGCCGTCGCGGCCTCACCGACGACCTCGAACTGACGGTCGCGCTCAAAGGCGTGCCGCAGGCCCTTGCGAATAAGGTCGTGGTCGTCGACAAGGAGGACCTTGGTGCGGGTGGCCGGTGTCGGACTGGTGGTCATCCTCGGGTTACTCCCCTTCTGCTGCTGCGCTACCGCGCAGGTTACCGCGCCGGGGCGAGGTGCCGAGAACCACCGCCACGGTCGTGCCGCTCGGTTGCCGGGGCCTGATCTCCAGCCGGCCCCGGATACGTTCCGCTCTCTCGGCCATGATCGCAAGACCGTACCGCCCGTCGGGCCGCTGGTCAGCCATCCCCTGACCGTCATCCGACACTTCAATCTGCGCGTACGGGGGGTCGACCTCACAGGTGACCCAGAGATTGGAGGCCCCGGCGTGCTTGCGCGCGTTGGTGACCGCCTCCTGCGCGATGCGCAGCAACTCGGCCTCGGTGGCCGCCGGCAGCCGCGCGGTGGACTCGTCCAGCGACAGGTGCACCCGCAGCCCGCCGGAGGCGCCCACGGTGCGCGCGTACTCGGCGATCGCCGCGGCCAGCCCGCCCTGCCGGTCCACCTCGCTGCGCAGCTCGAACAGGCTCAGCCGCAGCTCGGTGATCACCCGGGTCACCTCGCCGCGCAGCGTACGCAGCGCCTCGGCGGTCTCGTCGGCGTCGTCGAAGACGGTGGCCAGGGCGTTGTCGATGCCGTAGCCGACCATCACCAGCTCCTGCGCCACCCCGTCGTGGATCTCCCGCGCCAGCCGCTGCCGCTCCTCGTTGGTGGCCAGGGAGCGGACCTCGTCGAAGAGCAGCGCCGCCTCCAGCCGCAGCGCGGCCGGCCGGGTCAGCGCGGTCACCCGGGACACCACCGGCGCCGGGTACGCGTGTGCGGCGTCCGCCTCCAGCACCACCAGCCCCACCGTGCGCACCCCGGCGACCAGCGGAACGATCAACGCGGAGACGTCGCCACCGCGGTGCGAGCGGGACTGCGACCGGGCGGCGGTCTGCGCCTGCTGACTGGCCCAGGCGTCGGCGATCGCCGAGTCCGCGTCCAGCGTTGTCTCCCAGTCCACCCGGTCCACCCCGGCCTGGGCGAGCACCACGAGCCGGCCGCCGCCGCTGGCCGACAGCACCGCGCCCCGGTCCGCCCGGGCCACCGTGCGCAGCTCCTCGAGCAGGTGCTCGGAGATGCCGCCCGGGTCCAGGGTCGCCCCGGGCAGCTGCCGGGCCACCGTGCGCAGCTGGGTCAGCAGCCGGGTCGCCTCGGCGTACGGCTGGGGCTTGCCCTCACCGCGCACCGCCATCACCCGGTGCAGCGTGCCGGCGGCGTAGAGCCCCAGCGCGGCGAGGATCAGCCACTGCGCGCAGACCGCGAGATAACCGAGCTGGCCGAGCTGACGCTCCCCACCGACCTCGGTGAGCGCCCCGGTGACCAGCAGGGTCGCGGCGGTGACCGCGAGCAGCGCGGCGCCCTCGGAGAAGCGGCGGCGCAGCGCGGTGACGGTCACCGGCACCGCCAGGTAGGGCAGCACCGCCGAGGCGCCGAGCCCGTCGACCGTGCCGCCGATCGACGCGACCGCGGCAACCTGGCTCGCGGCCAGCCCCAGCACCACCACCTCGGCCACGCGGCTCAGCGGCCCGATCAGCCGGTGCTGAGGGGCCAGCAGCGAGGGCAACCCGGCGAACGCCAGCAGCGCGATCCACCACAGCTGGGTGACGTCGCGGGTGGCGAACAGGGTCAGGATGGCGACCAGCGCCAGCATCACCAGGCGGGCGGCCGCGGCGAGGGGATGCGGGTGTGGTGCGGCGGATGTCGATGCGGGCACGTGACGGATGGTAGTCAGCCGCGATAGATATCGGCGATCTCCGCCGCGTACGTCTTGTGGACAACCTGCCGCTTGACCTTGAGCGACGGGGTCAGCTCGCCGGTCGCCTCGGTGAAGTCGCGGGGCAGGACCCGGAACACCTTGATCGCCTCGGCCTTGGAGACGGCGTGGTTCGCGCTCTTGATCGCGGACTGGATCTCCGAGCGCAGGCCCTCGTGTTCGCGCAGGTCCTCGACCCGGGTGTCGGCGGGTAGCCCGGCCGACTCCAGCCAGGCGGGCAACGCCTCCTCGTCGATGGTGACCAGCGCCGCGATGAACGGCTGCCGGTCGCCGACCACGACGCACTGGCTGATCAGGGGATGGGCCCGGACCTGGTCCTCCAGCACCGCCGGGGCGACGTTCTTGCCGCCGGCGGTCACGATCAGCTCCTTCTTCCGGCCGGTGATGCTGAGGTAGCCGTCGTTGTCGAGCTGGCCCAGGTCGCCGGTGCGGAACCAGCCGTCGGCGGTGAGCGCCTCGGCGGTCGCCGCCTCGTTGTGCCAGTAGCCCTGGAAGATCAGATCGCCGGAGATCAGGATCTCGCCGTCGTCGTCGATCCGGATGGTCACGCCGGGCAGCGGGCGGCCGACGGTGCCGATCCGGGTGCCGGTGGGCAGGTTCGCCGCCGCGGCGGGCGAGGTCTCGGTCAGCCCGTAGCCCTCCAGGACCGTCACGCCGATGCCGCGGAAGAAGTGGCCGAGCCGGGCGCCGAGCGGTGCGCCGCCGGAGATGGCGTCCCGGCACCGGCCGCCGAGCGCGGCACGCAGCTTGCCGTAGACCAGCCGGTCGAAGACCGCGTGCTGGGCGCGCAGGGCCATGCCGGGCCCGCGTGAGGTCTCCAGCGCCTCGCTGTACGCGATGGCGACCTGCTCGGCGCGGGCGAAGATGCCGCCCTTGCCGTCGGCCTCGGCCTTCTGCTTGGCCGCGTTGTAGACCTTCTCGAACACCCGGGGGACGGAGAGCACGAAGGTCGGCCGGAACTCCTGCAGCTCGGCGACCAGGTTCTTGGTGTCGGCGCAGTGCGCCATGGTGGCCCGGGCATGCACCACGCCGATCTGGATCAGCCGCGCGAAGGCGTGTGCCAGGGGCAGGAAGAGCAGGGTGGCCGCACCGGCGTTGAACAGGTTCGGCAGCACCGGCACCGCGTTGGCGATGTCGGCGTACATGTTGCGGTGGGTGAGCACGCAGCCCTTGGGCCGGCCGGTGGTGCCGCTGGTGTAGATGATCGTGGCCAGGTCGTCGGCGCGGACCGCCTTGCGGCGCTGTTCCACCTCGGCCGGCTCGACCGCGCCGCCGGTCGTGACCAGCTCGTCGACCCCGCCCCGGTCGATCTGCCAGACGTGCTTCAGCTCGGGCAGCCGGTCCCGGACGCCGGTGACCAGGCTGGCGTGCGCGTCGGTCTCCACCACGACGGCGACCGCGCCGGAGTCGGCGAGGATCCAGGCGGCCTGCTCGGAACTGGAGGTCTCGTAGATCGGCACGGTGACCGCACCGGCCGTCCAGATGGCGTAGTCCAGCAGCGTCCACTCGTAGCGGGTGCGGCTCATCAGCGCGACCCGGGCGCCCGGCTGGATGCCGGCGGCGATCAGCCCGGCGGCCACCGTCACCACCTCGTCACGGAACTGCCGGCAGGTCACCTCCGCCCAGGCGGTGCCCGTGCCGTCTGCGGCCGGGGTGCGGCGGGCGAACTGCACGGCATCCGGCGCGACCTCGGCGTTGTCCCAGACCGGATCGGTGAGGTTGGCCGCGTCGCCAACGGTGACGATCGGCGGAACGGAGAACTCGCGCACCTGCACTCCTTCGTGCTCGCACTGGCCGGGCCGGCCGCCACCGCGGGCGTCGGCTCTGTCGAAACCTACCCGGCTGTCGGGTCGGGTGGGACAAGCAGGAGGGTCGGTCGGGCCTCGTGGTGGTTGGCCTACCGCGTGCGGCGGGGGTCGAGCCCCGCCGCCGGGCGCGGCGGGGGCGGCGCGGCACGTGGACGGTGCCCGCCGGGTAGCCTCCCCCCATGGCGGACTCCTCCACCCAGTCGATCATCATCGGCGCGTCACCGGATCGGGTGACGGCGGTCATCTGCGACTTCGCGCGCTACCCGGAGTGGACCGAGGCGGTGCGTCGCGCCGAGGTCATCGAGGAGTACGAGGACGGCTACGCCAGCCAGGTGCGCTTCACCATCGACGCCAGGGTGATGGCCGACGAGTACGTGCTCGCCTACGAGTACGCCGAGGACCTGTCGCGGATCGAGTGGCACCTGGTCGCGCCCTCGAAGATGCAGAAGAGCCAGCGCGGTTCGTACGACCTGGTGGGCAACCCGGACGGCGGCACCACGGTGACCTACACGCTGGAGGTCGAGCTTTCCGTGGGAATGCTCGGCATGTTCCGGCGCAAAGCCGAGAAAATGATCATGGATACCGCGTTGAAGCAGCTCAAGCACCGGGTAGAAGCATCCGGTGCGGCGCAGTGACGCGTACGGCGGCACGGTAGAGGAGCCGACCATGGGCGCAACGGATCCGGGCTCGGCCCGGGAAGAGGCGGAGCGGCTGGTCGCCACCCTGCTCGCGGGGGCGCGGCTGGCCTCCGCCGGCTCGGCGGGCGGCGCGTGGGGCCCGCTGGGCGGGATGCTGGCCGGTGTCCTCGGTCACAGTGCCGCCCCCGGTGGTCCTTTCGGCGCCGGTGGCGGTTTCGCCACCGGTTCCGCCGAATGCTGCGTCTGCCCGGTTTGTCGGGGCATCGCCGCGTTGCGCGACCCGAGTCCGGAATTCGCCGAGCGGCTGGCCACCGGCGCCGGTGACCTCGCGGCCGGCGTGGCCAGCCTGCTCCGCGCGTTCGCCCCGGCGGAGCCGCCCGAGGCCAGTCCGTCGGCACCCGCCACCGCGCCCGCCCCGGCCGCCGGCGCCGACGTCCCGGAGCCCACGCCGGCTGAACGGTTCACCGGGGCCGACGAGGATCACGTGTGGCGCGATGCCACCCGTAGCGGGCATGATTCTCAGCCGGCGCAGGAGCGGGACGTCTGGGCGGTCGCCACCCGGACGGCGGACCCACTCGCCCCGGACACCGCACCACCCGTCGACGAGGCCGGGGCGGTGGCCGCACCCGTGCCGACCGACCGACCTGTGGTGCCCGCGTCGCGGGTACCCGACGACACCGGCGCGGCCGCACCGGGCGACGTCGCCTGAGCGCGGGACATCTCGACCCGGACCGGCGTGTCGCCGGCGCACGGGCCGGACAGCACAGCAGAGGGGAGCGGCAGCGGTGACGCTGACCATCGGAGTCGACGTCGGTGGCACGAAGGTGGCCGGCGGTGTCGTGGACGACACCGGCACGGTCCTCGTGCAGACCCGACGGGACACTCCCGCCGATGACGTCGGCAAGACCCGCGACGTCATCATCGACCTGGTCGGCGAGCTGGCTGCCGGACGGACGATCGAGGGCGTCGGCATCGGCGCGGCCGGCTGGATCGACGCCAACCGTTCGACCGTGCTCTTCGCCCCCAACCTGGCCTGGCGGGACGAGCCACTGCGCGAGTACGTCGGCAAGGCGGTCGGCCTGCCGGTGATCGTGGAGAACGACGCCAACGTGGCCGCCTGGGCCGAGTTCCGCTACGGCGCGGCCCGGGACGCCGACGACTCCATGGTCATGTTCACCATCGGCACCGGCGTCGGCGGTGGCATCGTGCTGAGCGGCGAGCTGCTGCGTGGCGCGCACGGCGTCGCCGCGGAACTGGGCCACATGCTGGCCGTGCCGGACGGGCACCAGTGCGGCTGCGGGCGGCTGGGCTGCATCGAGCAGTACGCCAGCGGCAGTGCCCTGGTCCGCTTCGCCCGGGCCGGCGCCCGGCAGGAGCCACAGCGGGCCACCGCGCTGCTGGAGCTGGCCGGCGGGGAGACCGAGGCGATCACCGGCCACATGGTGACCACCGCCGCTCAGGGCGGCGACCCGGTCTCCACCGAGGCGTTCGCGCAGATCGGCCGGTGGCTGGGCACCAGCCTCGCCGACATGGCGCAGATCCTCGACCCGCAGACCCTGGTCGTCGGGGGCGGCGTGGTCGAGGCCGGTGACCTGCTGCTCGGCCCGGCGCGCCGCTCGTACCTCGACGCGCTCGCCCAGCGCGGGCGCCTGCCGGTGGCCGAGGTGCTCCCCGCCGAACTGGGCAACAGCGCCGGGGTGATCGGCGCCGCCGACCTGGCCCGACGGATCTGAGGCGAGCCGGAATGGGCGAGGCCGGCGGCGTACCACTGCGCGTGGTGTCGTACAACATCCACAGCCAGCGCGACGACACCGCCGCGCTGGCGGCGGTGGTCCGCGCCGTGACGCCGGACGTGGTGATCGTGCAGGAGGGGCCGCGCCGGTTCCGGTGGCGGCAGAAGTCCGCCTCGCTGGCCGAGTCGTTCGGCCTGGTGGTGGCCGCCGGCGGGCTGCCCGCGCTGGGCAACCTGTTGCTGACCAGCCTGCGGGTCCAGGTGCGGGACACCCGCTGCCAGCGCTTCCCGCTCACCCCCGGCCGGCACCTGCGCGGCGCCGCGTACGCCGACTGCCGTGTCGGCGACGCCCGGTTCACCCTCGCCGGGTCACACCTGTCCACCGATCCGACCGAGCGTCCCGCGCAGGCCGCCGAGTTCAGGCGCGGCCTGGACGCGGCGGGCAGCCCGGTGGTGGCCGGGGCGGACCTCAACGAGGGCCCGGACGGGCCGGCCTGGGCGACCGTGGCGCGCGGGCTGACCGACGCCGCGGTGGCGGCCGACCGGGCCGACCGGCTCACCTACTCCTGCGCCGACCCCCGCCGGCGTATCGACGCGCTCTTCGTCGACCCGCGGATCACCGTGGTCGACTACGACGTGGTGGACACCCCGCAGACCCGGCGGGCCAGCGACCACTTCCCGGTCCTGGTCGACCTGCTGCTGCCCACCACCGGCTGACCCCCGACCGGCGCGACCGCCGATCCGTCCGCGCCGGGGCTGGACATCCGGCTCCGATGTGGAGAGGATTTCGCGGCGACCGGCACGCGTGCCGCACAAAAGGAGATGTCCCGGTGTCCACCTCCACCGACCACGGCCGGCCCGACCCGGAGGCGACCCCGTCCGCGCTGAGCCGCGACGGCCGCCCGGTCTCCGACCGCGGCGACACGGTCTGCGTCATCGGGGCCGGGGCCAGCGGCCTGACGGCCATCAAGAACCTGCGCGAGCACGGGTTCGGCGTGGACTGCTACGAGCGGGAGACAGGCGTCGGCGGCGCCTGGAACTGGCGGCACGACCGCAGCCCGGTGTACGCCAGCACCCACCTGCTCTCGTCGAAGCCGTTCACCCAGTTCCCCGACTTCCCGATGCCGGACTCCTGGCCGGACTACCCGCACCACAGCCACCTGCTCTCGTACTTCGAGCGGTACGCCGACCACTTCGACCTGCGCTCGCACATCTGGTTCGGCACCGAGGTGATCCGGGTCGAGCCGGCCGCGGGGGAGCGCTGGGACGTGACCACCCGCTCCACCGGCGGGTACGGGCCGGAGCGCACCTCCCAGTACGCCGCCGTGGTGGTCGCCAACGGCCACAACTGGTCGCCCAAGCTTCCCCGCTACGAGGGGCTCGAGGAGTTCCGCGGCGAGATCATGCACGCGTCGTCCTACAAGGACCCGGCGCAGCTGCGGGGCAAGCGGGTGCTGGTGGTGGGCGCCGGCAACACCGGCTGCGACATCGCCGTCGAGGCCGCCCAGCAGGCGTCGCGGTGCTGGCACTCCACCCGACGCGGCTACTGGTACGCGCCGAAGTACGTGCTCGGCCGCCCCGCCGACCAGGTCAACGACTCTCTGCTGGCACTGCGCGTGCCGCTGCGGGTGCGCCAGTGGCTCTACCACTGGACGCTGCGGCTGACCGTCGGCGACCTGACCCGCTTCGGCCTGCCCAAGCCCGACCACCGGGTGTACGAGACGCACCCGATCGCGAACAGCCAGCTCGTCTACTACGTGGGCCACGGCGCGATCGGCCCGGTGCCCGACGTCGCCCGCTTTCACCCGTACGCGGTGGAGCTGACCGACGGCCGCGAGATCGATCCCGAGCTGGTCATCTTCGCCACCGGTTACCTGCCGCGTTTCGAGTTCCTCGACGCCTCGGTGTTCGGCGACAGCGCCGGCGTCGGCCGGCCCACGTTGTGGCTCAACGCCTTCACCCCGGGGCATCCGACGCTGGCGGTCGCGGGCCTGGTGCAGCCGGACTCCGGTCTGTTCACCCTGTCGCACTGGCAGACGGTGCTCTTCGCCCGGCTGCTGCAGGCCCGCCGGGACCGTCCGGAGCGTGCGGCGGCGTTCGCGCAGCGGGTGCGCGACCGGGCCGGGGAGCGCTACTCCGCGCAGGTCAAGGAGAGCAGCCGGCACTGGTTCGAGGTCGGTCACGCCGACTACCTGCGCGCCGTCCAGCGCGCCCTAACCGACCTGGAGGGCAAGTGAGCGCGAGGAGTGAGCTTGCGAGCCCCGCAGTCGCGAACGAAAGGCTGGCACCGTGAGCGCGAGCAGTGAGCTGCGGATCATGCGCGGCCGGGAGTGGTCCCGCCCGGTCCGGCCGGCCCGGCGTGAGGTGCTCAGCGCCAGCCCCGAGCTGGAGGAGGGGCGCCCGCCGCTGCTCTTCGTGCCCGGGTTCGGGCACGGCGCGTGGGCGTTCGCGGAGCACTGGTTGGGGCACGCGGCGTCGCGGGGGTTCCCGTCGTACGCGGTGAGCCTGCGCGGGCACGGCGGCAGCGAGCCGGCGCCGGAGGCGACGCTGCGGGCGTACGCCCACGATGTGGTCCAGGTGGCCGCGGGCCTGCCGCGCCAGGCGGTGCTGGTGGGGCACGGCGCCGGGGCGCTGGTGGTGGCGCACGCGTTGGCCCGCTACCCGGCGCGCAGTGCCGTGCTGGTGGCGCCGGTCTTCGGCGGTTGGGGTGTGCTCGGCGCGGCGTTGCGCCGCAACCCGTCCGGCACGGTGCCGGCGGTGTTCGGTGGGCCGCTGCGGCTCAGCCGCGGCCAGTTGTTCAGCCGCGAGCTGCCTGAGGCGGAGGCCCGGCGTCACGTCGCCCGGCTCGGTCGGGCCAGCCGGCGGGCGCAGTGGGCGCTGCTGGGCGAGCCGGAGGCCGAGCCGGCCGTGGGTGCGCCCCCGGTGCTGGTGCTGGGCAGCCCGGACGACCGGGTGGTGCCGACGTCGACGTTGAACCGGGTGGCCCGCCGGTACGGCTCGGCCCCGCTGCTCTTTCCCGGGATGGGCCACGACCTGATGCTGGACGCGCGGTGGGCGGAGCCGATCGACGCGATCCTGGACTGGTTGGAGAAGGAGCCGGCGGCGCACTGAGCGGTCCGCGTCCGGCCGGCGCGCGCCGGTCAGCCGCCCGCGTGGCGGGTGGCCGCGCTGCCGGCCGGGGCGGCCCGGGGCGCCGGGGCCGGCATCCGGGTGGTGCCGTCGGTGCCGGTCAGGCGGCTGACCAGGGCGCCGCTCTCGTCCAGCGCGCTCAGGTAGGAGCCGGCCCAGGCCCGGATGTCGTGCTGGTGCAGGTAGGCGCGCATGGCCCGCATCCGTTCCGCGACGTCGGCCGGGCTGGCCCGCAGCGCCGCGCGCAGCCCCTGCTTGAGCCCCTCCAGGTCGTGCGGGTTGACCAGGTACGCCTGGGACAGTTCGGCGGCGGTGCCGGCGAACTCGCTGAGCAGCAACGCCCCCGCGTCGTCCACCCGGGCGGCGACGTACTCCTTGGCGACCAGGTTCATCCCGTCCCGCAGCGGGGTCACCGCCATCACGTCGGCGACCCGGTAGAGCGCGGCCAGCTCGGCCCGGTCGAAGGGTTGGGTGAGGTAGTGGATGGCCGGCTCGCCGACCCGGCCGAACTCGCCGTTGATCCGGCCGACCTCGCGCTCGATCCGCTCGCGCAGGATCTGGTACTGGCCGACGCGTTCCCGGCTCGGCATCGCGACCTGCACCAGCACCGTGTCGCGGACCTTGACGTCGCCGCTGGCGAGCAGTTCGCTGTACGCCTTGAGCCGCTGTTCGATGCCCTTGGTGTAGTCCATCCGGTCCACGCTGAGGATGACCCGCCGGGGGTCGCCGAGGTCCTGGCGCAGCCGGCGGGCCCGGGCGGCCACCTCGGGGCGGGCGGCGAGCGCGGCCATCTCGGCGGTGTCGATGGAGACCGGGAACGCGCCGATGCGCACCACCCGGTCGTCGATCCCGATCCGCCGGTCGGTGGCCGGCAGCTCCAGCACCTTGGTCACCAGCTGGGCGAAGTTGTGCGCCGCCTGGGCTCGCTGGAAGCCGACCAGGTCGGCGCCGAGCATGCCGCGTAGCAGCTCGGCCCGACGGGGCAGCTGCATGAACAGCTCCGGCGGCGGGAACGGCACGTGCAGGAAGAACCCGATGCGCAGGTCCGGTCGGAGCGCGCGGAGCAGACCGGGGACCAGGTGCAGGTGGTAGTCCTGCACCCAGACCACCCCGCCCGGCTCGGCCACCTCTGCGGTCGCCTCGGCGAAGCGCTGGTTGACCCGCTGGTACGCCTCCCACCACCGGCGGTGGTGCTGCGGCTGCTCGACGGCGTCGTGGTAGAGCGGCCACAGGGTGGCGTTGGCGAATCCTTCGTAGTGGTCGCGCAGGTCCTCGTGGCTGAGCGGAACGCTGTGCATGCGGACGCCGTCCACGTCCGGCAGTGCGGGGGCGGGCCCGGTGCCGCCCGCCCAGCCGACCCAGGTCGCCGGGGTGTGCCGCAGCAGCGGGTGCAGCGCGCTGACCAGCCCACCAGGGCTGCGCCGCCATTCGCAGGCCCCGTCGGGCACCACACTGTCGTCGATGGGGAGGCGGTTGGCCACCACCACGAGGGAACTCTGTCGCATCTCGGGCATTCCGATCAGCAGAGGACCGACTGCCGCGAGCAAGGGAAAACCGGTCAGTCAGTCGGGGAAGTGACGTACGGCGGTATTCCTACTGACAGTAAGTTACACCACTGTTACGTCACGGGCGGGGCGGTGGCGTCCCGCGATGCGGGCCGGCTCAGACGACGGCGCCGTTGTCCGGGTCGTCCTCGTCCTCGTCGCCGGGGCGCAGCCGCCAGATCAGCGTGACGAAACCGGCCAGGATGCCGGTGAACCCGAACAGGGTGACCGCCGAACGGTCGATCGGGAGCAGCGACGGGAAGAGGAAGAGCACGAACCCGACGACCACGGCGAGCGTGCCGACCACCGCGTACTTGGAGAACCGGGGCAGCGGCGGCGGCGGAGGCGGGTGGTAGCCCTCCTCATCCTCGTCGTCGGGCAGGTCCGCGCCGAAGGTGTCCAGCCCGTCCAGCAGCGACGGCTCATCCGGCCGGACGCCGCGCCCGATCGAGATCCCGGAGATGTCGGTGGCGGACGGTAGCCGGCGGACGTCGGTGGCGGTCGGCCCGGCCTCGTCCGCGCCGGAGCGGGCCAGCGGACCGGCGGCCGGCTCGTCCCGGTCCGCCCGGTCGTCCACGTCCTCCGCGGCCGGCCACGGGTGCTCGCCCGCCGCCGAGGTGGTGTGGAAGCCGGCGACGATCCGTGCCCACTCGGCGTCGATGTCCGGCTCGTCAGGGGCCGGTGGCTGCTCCGGGGCGGTCTCGTCGGCGAGCTGGGTGAGGTAGTCCCGTGCGGTGGTCAGGTGCGAGCGGTCGACGTACAGCCGGTCGACCGGGCGGGCCGGGACGGTGGTGGTGCGGGTGACCGGATTGAGGTCGGCGGAGGGTTGCAGGTAGGCCGCGATCCCTCCGGCGGCCAGCACGTCGAGCAGGTGCTCACCCACGCGCGGATCGACGTCGCCGGCGACGGCGTACTCGTTCGCGTCGAGCCCGTTGTCCCGCCGTCCCCGGCGGGCCCCACCCGCTGACACCCGGACATCCTCCTCAACGCGCCTTCCGGCGCGGCCGCCCAGCCCCCTCGACGCCCGTCCGCACGCCGTGCTCTGAATCGTGACACGTCCGGACCCGGTTCCGGGAGTGCGTTGTGTCGCGTCTTCCAAAGTCAGCGTTCCCGCTGCTGGTGGTGGCCGTGCCCCTTTGTCGGTTCTTGCGAGGGGCGCGGCAGGGGACGGGTCGACCCGAGGTCAGTCGATCTTTAGCCCGGCGCGACCGGAAGCCGCCCAGGCGTCCGTTGTGGTGGGCGGCCCGCGCTTCGTAGGCTCGACGACGACGGCGGCACCGCCCGGCCGAGCGCTGCCCGGGTGCGCGGGCGCCGTCCTGACCACGCCACGGGAAGGACGCCGGTGCTGTACTGGCTGTTGAAGTACGTCATCCTCGGTCCGCTGCTCAAGCTGATCTTCCGCCCGCAGGTGGAGGGCCTGCACAACGTGCCGGCGACCGGCCCGGTGATCCTGGCCAGCAATCACCTCTCCTTCTCCGACTCGATCTTCACACCGCTGATCACCTCGCGAAAGGTCACGTTCGTGGCCAAGGCCGAGTACTTCACCGGCAAGGGGATCAAGGGCTGGCTGACCAGGATGTTCTTCGTCGGCACCGGCACCATCCCGGTCGATCGCTCCGGTGGCCGGGCGGCCCGCGCCGCGCTGGACACCCAGTTGCAGGTGCTGCGTGCCGGGGGAGTGGCCGGCATCTACCCGGAGGGGACCCGCTCCCCGGACGGGCGGCTCTACCGGGGCAAGACCGGGGTGGCTCGACTCGCGCTGGAAAGCGGGGCGTCGGTGGTGCCGGTGGTGATGCTCAACGCCGACGAGATCCAACCCCCGGGCAAGCTCATCCCCAAGATCGCCCGGGTGAAGATCCGCTTCGGTGCCCCGCTGGACTTCTCCCGCTACGCCGGGCTGGCCGGTGACCGGTTCGTGGAGCGCGCGGTCACCGACGAGATCATGTACGAGTTGATGGAGCTCTCCGGTCGCGAGTACGTCGACATCTACGCGCAGAAGCTCAAGGAACCCCAACCCGTCCCCACCCCGATCGCCGTCTGAACCCCGCTCAGCAGGCGACCGCCGGCCCCGCCGGGGCGACCGGGCGGCCGGCCAGCGCGAGCAGCCCGGGGGCGTCGTTGCGCAACGCGAAGGTGCGTACCTCGGCGCGCGGCACCCGGGCGGCCGCCGGGTCACCGGCGCGGGTCAGCTCCGCCGCCGCGAGCGCCAGCGCCAGCAGCCGGTCGCTGACGTCCGGAATCCGGCCGTAGGTCTCGGCGGCGGCCAGGTGCAGCTCGGCCGAGCGCCGGTGGTCGCCGTCGGCCGCGGCCAGGGCCGCCGTCACGGTCCGCAACGCCGCCTCCGACCAGGGCGTCCGGTGGCCGACCCGGTCCAGCATCGCCCGGACCCGCACCGCGGCGTCCCGGCCGGCCAGTGCGGCGGCGTACGCGGCGGCGGCGATCCACTCCCCGCTGGCCAGCGCCGGCACCGCCGACCAGGACCCGCCCAGCTCGTCGATCAACGCCGCCGCCTCGGCGTCGCGGCCCTGCAGCGCCCGGCACAGCGCGGCCATGCTCAGCATCGTCCAGTGCAGCCGGTGGAACCCGCTGCGCCGCGCGGTGTCCAACGCGTCGGCCACGTCGTCCGGGTCCTCGTCGTCGCGCAGCACCAGCAGGCAGCAGCGCAGCCCTCGCACCTGCATGTCCCAACTGCCGGTCGGGGTGTCGACGAACGCCTCCGCCGCGGTGAGCAGCCGGCCGAAGTCGCCGTCGAACCAGGCGCGCATCGCCTCCGCCGAGTAGCCGGTGGTCAACGTCTGGCCGCTGGCGGTGCGGGCCGGCGCCGCCGAGAGCAGGGCGTTGGAACGCAGCCAGTCGCCCTCCTCCCGGATCGCCCACGCGAGGTTCTGGGTGGCCCGGGGCAGCGCGAGCAGCTGACCGGCCCGGCTGAACTCGACGATCGCGTGCAGCTCGTCCAGGCCGACCCGGTCGCCGGACTGGTAGCGGGCGGTGGCCGCGGTGATCCGGGCGTTGGTGCGGGTCTCGGTCAGGCCCAGCCGCTCGGCGATCTCCGCGGCGGTGTCCGCCGCCGCCACCGCCGGATCCCGCTCGTAGTTGAGCATGTGCAACCGACCCAGCTCGGCGTACGCGTCCGCCTTCTGGGCAGTGTCCGGCAGCGGCTCGAACAGCTGCACCGCGCGGTCCAGGCAGGCCAGCGCGTCGCCGCGGTCGGCGCGCAGCCAGGCGGCCTGACCGAGCAGGGTCCACGCCCGGGCCGAGCAGGCGTCGTCGCCGTGGGCCAGCAGCCGGTCGGCGAGGGTGTGCACCTGATCCGGCCCACCGCCGGAGAGGAACGCGTTGCCGTCCCGGTAGAACGAGATCTCGGTGCTCAGCAGCTCCAGCTGGAGCCGGCCCACCGGGTCGCTGTCGTCGGCCAGGCCGAGCGCCCGGCCCGCGTGGCTGGCCGCCGCGTCCAACCCGTGCAGCGCGTACGCCCGGCGGGCCGCGCGGTGCAGCGCCTGCCGCGCCGGCCCGGCGTACCGCCGGACCTCCATGCCGAGCGAACGGGCGATCTCGTGGGCCGCCCAGCGGTGGTGGGCGAGCACCTCGGCCAGATCCGTGTCGCGGCTGTGGGACAGCGCGTCGAGCCAGTCCGCGGCCCGCTCGTGCCGGGCCACCCGTTCGGTGCGGGGCAGCCGCTGGTAGCAGACGTCGCGCACCAGGACGTGCCGGAACCGGAACTCCGCCTGCCCGGCCATCGTCGACGCCGCCTGCTCGTGCACGAAGTCGCGCTGCTCCAGCCGGCGCAGCGAACGCTCGACCGACTCGACCTGCTGTCCCAGCGCGGCGGCCACCGCGCCGGGCCAGAACTGCACCCCGACCACCGAGGCGGCCAGCAGCACCGCGCGGTCCTTGGCGTCCAGCAGGTCCACCCGGTTGGCGATCACCGCGTGCACGCTCTCCGGCATGGTCAGCTCGAGCTGCTTGTCCAGCGACCAGCCCCGCCCGGACTGGCGCAGCGCGCCCTGCTCGATCAGCATCCGGACGTACTCGTGGGCGTAGAGCGGGTTGCCGCCGGCCACCTCGATCAGCGGGCTCAGCATGTCGGCGGAGAACGCCGCCTGGCCGAACAGGTGCGCGTACAGCGCGGCGATCCCGGTGTCGCGCAGCGGCGGCAGGGTGATCGTCACCGAGCCGGTGATGGTGCCGGCCCAGCTCGGGTCCCGGTCGACCAGCTCCGGGCGGGCGGTGCAGAGCAGCAGCAGCGGCACCTCACGGGCCGCCGCGCCGAGCAGCTCCACGAAGCGCAGCATCGCGTCGTCGGCCCAGTGCAGGTCCTCGAAGACCAGCACGGTGGGGCGGCGGGCGGCCAGCGCCAGCAGGAAACGCCGCCACGCGGACTCCGCCTCCTCGGCCGGCAGCGGCGTGCCGGGCAACCCGACCAGCGGGCGCAGCGCGTCCACCACCCGATCACGTTCGCCCGGGCCGATCAGCTCGCCGACCGCGGCGGCCAACCGCTGCGCCGCGCTGCCGGCCGGGTCGGTGTCCAGGATGCCCGCCTCGGATTTGACGATGTCGGCGAGCGCGGCGAACGTGACGTTCTCCCCGAACGGCGGGCAGCGCCCGGTGCGCCAGGTCAGCGGCTCGTCCACCAGCCGACCCGTGTGCCGGTACAGCTCCCGCAGCAGCCGGCTCTTGCCGATGCCGGCCCGGCCGAAGATCGTCACCACCTGCGGCAGGCGGTCACGCAGCGACCGGTGCAGCGCGTTGACCAGCATGCCCAGCTCGTGTTCCCGGTCGACCAGCGGCGTGGTGTCCGGCTCCCGGTCGGTGGGCTGGCGGCGCAGCGGCGACAGGGCGAGCCACACCTCGGTCGGCGACGACCGGCCGCGCAGGGTGACCGGGGGCTGCTCCTCGTAGCGGATCGCGTCCTTGGTCAGCGCGTGTGTGGTGCCGCAGACCAGCACCCCGCCCGGCGGCGCGACCGACTGCATCCGGGAGGCGGTGTTCACCACGTCGCCAGCCACGATCGCCTGCCCGCCGTCGCGGGCGGCGGCCACGTCGACAAGTGCCTCACCGGTGGCCACACCGACCCGGAACCGCAGCTCGGTGCTGCCGGTGGGTGCGAACCGGGTGAGCACCCGTTGCAGCTCCAGCCCGGCCCGTACGCACCGCAACGCGTCGGTCTCGGTGGCGATCGGGGCGCCGAACAGCGCCATCACTGCGTCACCGATGTACTTCTCCACCACGCCGCCGTACTGGCCCACCACCCGTCGGGCTGCCGAGAAGAAGCCCGTCTGCATCCCGCGGACCTGCTCCGGGTCGGCCCGCTCCACGTACGGGGTGAAGTCGATCAGGTCGACGAAGAGCACGCTCACCCGACGGCGGTCCTCCTGCGGGGTGACCGTGCCCGGCCGGTCCGCGCCCGGCCGGGGCGACCCGCACGAGGTGCAGAACGCGACGTCCGAGGCGAGCGGACGCAGGCAGTGCGGGCAGACCGCACCCAGCTCGGCGCCGCAGCCACCGCAGAAGCGGTCCCCGTCGGCGGCCGTACGTCCACAGCGCCCACACTGCGCGGCGATGACACCCTCCACTCGCGAACCGACGCCCCCCACGGCGTCGCGTCAGAGGAAGTATCACCGCCGACGCCGCTGTCGGGTACCGGCCTGTTGGCTTGTGGACAGTCCACACACGGCTTCACGGACTAGATTCAGGCGGCCACATGTCGATCAGCGACCAGAGGGGGACAGGTCAATGGTGTACGTCAAGCTGGAGAGCGACTGGACCGACGGCAACGGGGTCAGCCACTCCGCGGGTGACTCGGTGGACGTCGACGCCGCCACGCTCGCCACCCTCCAGGCCGAGGGCATCGTCATCGAGCAGTCCCACGGCCCGGACGGTGACGGCAAGGGCCCGGACAAGTGGGCCGGGCCGGGCAGCTCCGGGGTCTGACTCAGCGCCGGTGAGGCGACGACGCGGCCGGGTCGCCCACGGGTGACCCGGCCGCGTCGTGTCCGCTTCGGTGCGCTGCCCGCGGGTCAGCGGTCGTTCATGCCGGCGCGCCGGCGCAGCGCGGCGACGTCGGTCACCACGATCCGTCGCCCCTCGGTACGCAGCCAGCCCCGACTGGCGAACGAGCCGATCGCCTGGTTGACGCTCTGCCGGGAGCCGCCGGCCATCTCGGCCAGTTGGCTCTGGTTGAGCTCGATTGTGATCATCGGGGCCTGACTCTCGCCGGCGAGCCGGACCAGCGTCTTGGCCACCCGGCCGGGCAGGTCGAGGAAGACGTGGTCGGCGTTCTGCTCGGTGAGCCGGCGGATCAGCCCACCCAGCGAGCGCATCACCGCGTCCAGGATGCGCGGGTTGGAGTGCACCAGCTCCATGAACGCCCCCCGGGAGAGCGCGAGCGCCGCGCAGTCCTCGATGGCCTCGGCGGAGGCGGACCGGGTGGAGGCATCGAGCAGGGAAACCTCGCCGAGCACGTCCGGCGGACGGATCACCGACAGCACGGCCCGCTCGCCGGTGGGTGCGGTGCGGAAGACGGCCACCGCGCCGCGGCGCAGCACGATCAGCGACTCGCCCGGGTCGTTCTCCACGAAGAGCAGCTGACCCTTGCGATAGGTGCGCGGGACGGCGGCGGCGATGACACGCTGCCGTACCTCGGGCTCCAACCCGGCGAACATCTCGACACCCGTGAGCGCATCACCCGGCTCCGGCAGGCGAACCTCCACGGCCCAACCCCTCCCCGGTCAAGGACCACAACTCGCTCACCGGTGAACCTGCTGGGCCCGACAAGGTGAACTGACACCGCTTCGGCGTCCGGTAGCGATACACATCAGATCATGACGGTCCGGTCGCTTGCTGTACACCCCTCGAAGCACTTCCGTGACCGTCGCGAGCTGCGGCGTACCGCTTGTCGAGCTGCCGATCCGGGCCGGTGGCGCTGGTCACCGCCCGGCGGGGCCACGACGGTCGGCGGGGCCCCGCCGCCCACCGCCGGCCGGCGGTGGGCGAGGATGGCCGGAATGGTCTACCGCTACTTCTACGACTGCGAGTTCATCGAGGACGGCCGGATCGTCGACCTCGTCTCGATCGGTGTCGTCGACGAGTACGGCCGCGAGTTCTACGCGGTCTCCACCGAGTTCGACGACTCCCGTGCCGTGCCCTGGGTCCGGCGCAACGTGCTGGACAAGCTGCCCTCGCCGGCCGACCGGGCCTGGCGCTCGCGGGAGCGCATCCGCGACGACCTGTACGACTTCCTCATGGAGCCCATCCGGGACCGGCCGGGGGAGCAGTTGGAGCTGTGGGCCTGGTACGCGGCGTACGACCACGTGGTGCTCGCGCAGCTCTGGGGGGCGATGCCGGCGCTGCCCCGGGAGATCCCCCGATTCACCAAGGAGCTGCGGCAGCTGTGGGACGACCGGGGCCGGCCGACCCTGCCGGACGCTGACGCGGCGCGGCACGACGCCCTGGTCGACGCCCGGCACAACCTGGCCCGCTGGCGGGCGATGACGGCCCGCTGAGCGGCGGTCGTGGGCACCGGAGGTTTGACCGGTTCTGTCCCGGGCACCGGTTCGACGAGTCGAGCCGAGGGAGAGTGCCATGAGCAACGAGCCGACCAGCGCGGCCGAGGCCCGTGTCCGGGTCACCGAGCTGGTTCGGGCCGCGCGGATCTGCATGCTCACCACGATCGCCCTGGACGGGCGGCAGGTGAGCCGGCCGATGGGGCTCCAGGAGGCCGAGTTCGACGGCGACCTGTGGTTCTTCGCCCACGCCGACTCGGCCAAGATCCGCCAGATCCGGGTGAACCCGGAGGTCAACGTCGCCTTCTCCGACCAGGGGCACAACGCCTGGGTGTCGGTCTCCGGCACCGCCACCGAGGGGTTCGATCGGGCCCGCGCCGAACGGCTGTGGAACCCGCTGCTCAAGGTCTGGTTCCCGGACGGGCTGGACACCCCCGGCCTCACGTTGATCAAGGTGCACGCCAGCTCCGCCGAGTACTGGGACTCGCCCAGCAGCACCATGGTCAACCTGCTCGGCTTCGCCAGGGCCGCGGTGACCGGCCGCCCGCCGGAGGCCGGCGAGAACCACGAGGTGACCTACTGACCGCCCGGCCGGTGGCGGGTCGGCCCCCGGGGCGCGCTGTCGGTGTTCGGGCAGGCCGACTACAGTGCGCAGTGACGGCCCGCCCCGGGCCGGCAACGGCGCCGATGGTCTGATCTGACACATATCCTGGGGCTTAATCGGGCTTTACCTGATGCTCCAGGAGGATGAGCGGATCATGCGTATCGGCGTGCTCACCGGCGGCGGCGACTGCCCAGGTCTCAACGCGGTCATCCGGGCGGTGGTCCGCAAGGGCGTCGCCACCTACGGTCACGAGTTCGTGGGCTTCCGGGACGGCTGGAAGGGCCCGCTGGAGGGCCTGTCCCGGCCCCTGGACATCGCCGACGTGCGCGGCATTCTGCCCCGCGGCGGCACCATCCTCGGCTCGTCCCGGACCAACCCGTTCAAGATCGAGAACGGCGTCGAGCGGATCAAGGACAATCTCGCCGCGCAGGGCGTGGACGCGTTGATCGCGATCGGCGGCGAGGACACCCTCGGCGTGGCCACCAAGCTCTTCGAGCTGGGTGTGCACGTGGTCGGCGTGCCGAAGACCATCGACAACGACCTGGGCGCCACCGACTACACGTTCGGCTTCGACACCGCGGTCAACATCGCGATGGAGGCCATCGACCGGCTGCACACCACCGCGGAGAGCCACCACCGCACCCTGGTCGTCGAGGTGATGGGCCGGCACGCCGGCTGGATCGCCCTGCACGCCGGCCTGGCCGGTGGCGCCAACGCCATCCTGCTGCCCGAGCGGCAGTTCGACGTCGACCAGGTGGCCGGTTACGTCGAGAAGCGCTTCCAGCACCAGTACGCCCCGATCGTCGTGGTCGCCGAGGGCGCCCAGCCGCTGGACGGCCAGATGGTGCTGGCCAACCAGGAGCTGGACTCGTTCGGTCACGTCCGCCTCGGCGGCATCGGCCAGTGGCTCGCCGAGCAGCTGGAGGCCAAGACCGGCAAGGAGGCCCGCACCGTGGTGCTGGGCCACATCCAGCGCGGCGGCACCCCGACCGCCTTCGACCGGGTGCTCGCCACCCGCCTGGGCCTGCAGGCCATCGACGCGGTGCACGAGGGCGACTGGGGCAAGATGGTCGCGATGCAGAGCACCGACATCGTCCGGGTGCCGCTCGCCGAGGCGACCCGGGAGCTGAAGACCGTGCCGCTGGAGCGGTACGCCGAGGCCGAGGTCTTCTTCGGCAGCTGATCGACGGTCGGCGGCGCGGCGGGCCTGCGGGTCCGCCGTGCCGCGACCCGACGCGAGGGGGTACGACCGAGATGTCCGCCGGGGTGCACACCGTCGCGGTGATCGGCGCGGGGAAGATCGGGGAGCTGATGCTCTCCGGGTTGCTGCGCTCGGGATGGCCGGTGGATCGGCTGCTGGCCACCGCCCGCCGTCCGGCCCGCGCCGAGGAGTTGACCGCGCGCTACGGCGTCCGGGTGGTCGACAACCTGACGGCGGTGGACGAGGCGGCGGTGCTCGCGGTCTCGGTCAAGCCGCAGGACGCCGCCACGTTGCTGGACGAGATCGGCCCCAAGGTGCCCGCCGACAAGCTGGTCATCTCGCTCTGCGCCGGGCTGCCCACCAGCTTCTTCAACCGCCGGCTGCCCGACGGCACGCCAGTGGTCCGGGTGATGACCAACACACCGGCCCTGGTCGACGAGGCGATGACGGCGATCTCGGCGGGCGCGCACGCCACCGGTGCGCACCTGGCGCTGGCGGAGGAGATGTTCAAGCCCCTCGGCCAGACGATCCGGGTGCCCGAGTCGCAGCAGGACGCGGTCACCGCGCTCTCCGGCTCCGGCCCGGCCTACTTCTACCTGCTGGTCGAGGCCATGATCGATGCCGGGATCCTGCTCGGGCTGCCCCGGCAGGTGGCGCATGAGCTGATCGTGCAGACCGCGATCGGCTCCGCCGTGATGCTGCGCGACTCCGGCGAGCACCCGGTCAAGCTGCGCGAGGCGGTCACCTCGCCGGCCGGCACCACCATTTCCGCCATCCGTGAGCTGGAGAAGCACGGCGTCCGCGCGGCGCTGCTCGCCGCGCTGGAGGCGGCCCGGGACCGCGCCCGCGAACTGGCCGCCCAGGCCGACTGAGGCCGCAGGGGCTGGCCGCCCGGTGTGTGCCGCATACTGGCGCGGTGTTCACACTCGCCCAGGCTCGGCACCTGGTGGCCACCCTGCAGCCGCGCGTCAACGAGTTGATCCGGCTCCGGGCCGACCTGGCCGAGTTGCGCGTCGACCTGGCCGACCACGGCGTCAGCGCGCTCGGCGGGCTGGCCGAGGTGAAGGGGCTGGAGGCCCGGCTGCACGGCGTCGTTGACGAGCTGCACCAGCACGACATCCAGGTCAAGGGCATCGCGCCGGTGCTGCTCGACTTCCCCGGCGAGCGGGCTGGCCGCGCCGTGCTCTGGTGCTGGCTGGAGGGGGACTCCGACGTGCGCTGGTACCACCGGGCCGAGTGCGGCTTCGCCGGCCGTCGCCCGGTCTGACGCCGCGTCGGCGCTCCCACCACCGCACGATCCACTCGACATCCCGGAAACCGGGGCATCCCGGTGAGCCGGAAGCCCCGACATCCGTGAACCGGAGTCGATCAGCCGGCGGCGGAGTCCGGCAGGACCGGGTCGGCGGCGTCGGTCACCGCGAACACCACCACGTTGTCCCGGTAGTGCCCGCGCCGCCGGTCGAAGTCGCCGCCGCAGGTGACCAGGCGCAGCTCCGGGCCGGGCGTGGGACCGTAGACCACGGCGGTGGGAAACCGGTCCTTACGGGTGCGCAGCGACCCGGTCACCCTGAACGACAGGCGCTGCCCGCCGCGCCACACCTCCACCCGATCGCCGGGACGCAGCTCGCCGAGCCGGGCGAAGACCGCCGGGCCGCGCCGCGAGTCCAGGTGCCCGGCCAGCACAGCCGGCCCGGTGTCGCCGGGGGCCGGACCGCCGCCGTACCAGCCGGCCGTGTCGAAGTCGGCCGGCGGGATCAGCGTGCCGGCGCGGTCGAGGCCCAGGACGGTCAGCGCGGAGTCGACGCCGATCCGCGGTACGCGTACCCGGGTGGGTCGACCCTGCGGCGCGGGCGTGGCGGCGGCGGCCGGGCAGTCGTCGGTGCAGCCCGGCTGCCAGCTCGCCACCGGCGGCGGCGGGCCGGTGCTGGCCAGACCGACCCCGGTGCCGGCGACCAGGCAGACCGCCGCGCCGGCCGCGACCAGCGCGGCCAGCGGCACCCGACGGTCGCGGTGCCGTCGGATCGCGGGGCCGAGCCCGGTGTTCACCAGGTGGTGCGGCGCCGCCGACGCCACAGCAGCAGGCTCACCGCGACGGCCGCCGCGGCCAACCCGCCGGCCACCAGGGGGTACCCGCCGCGCCCGGTCCCGGCGACGCCGCCGGCGCCGGTGTCCACCCCACCGGCGGGTACCACGGTGCCGCCCTCGGCGTCGCGCCGCAGCTCGGCGGTGAGACCGCCCTGCTTCGCGTCGAGCACGAGCAGCGAGTAGACGGCGCCGCCGGTGAGCCGCACCTCGGTGTCGGTGCTCGGCCCGCCGGCCCCGGTCAGCCGCAGCCGCCAGCTACCCGGCTCCACCTGCTGGTAGTCCGTGGTGGTGGCGAACTGCACGCCGTTGGCGATCATCGGGCCGTCGGCGGCGGCCACGTCCAGCACCGGGGTCCGCACCGACGCCTGCACGACGCGTACCTTGGCGCGGCCCGGGGTGGGCGCGCTCAGGTCGTCGTTGAGCACCCGCAACCCCAGGTCGGCGTGCCGGCCGACGCCGGCCACCGTGTACGCGTCGCCACTGGTCACCGCGACCTCGGTGGTGAGGACCGGGGGATCGCTGGCGGGGGCGCCGGCCTCGCGCATCGCCACCGCGTACCGGCCGGGTGCCAGCTCCAGGTAGTCGGAGACCACGCCGTAGCCCACCCCGGGGAAGACCCGTGGCTTCGCGGCGTCGGGGGCGGCCAGGTAGACGTCCACGGCCGGGGTGTCGGGGGAGAGATGGGCGAGCCGGACGTATCCGACGGTGTCCGCGCTGGCCGGCGTGGCGACGCCGACGGCGGCGACGGTGGTGCCGAGCAGGAGCGCGCTGGCGCCGGCCAGCAGCCGGCGGGGCCCGATGGTAGGGAGCATGCGCATGTCGCCTCCGAGAGCACGGTCAGTGAGCGGGCGGCAACCCAGGGAACAGAGTCCCGTGTACGGGACCACGGCGCAAGTTGTCAGCGGCATGTCGCAGGATTTTGGAAACGTAGCGATGATCGTCGTCGACGGGTCATCGCCCACCGTCGCGGTCGCCTATTGTCGGGCGATGCGGGATCGCCGGGTGGCGCTGGTGTGGACGGCTTTCGCCGTCGTCGCCCTGGTGTCCTGTGTGCTCGTGTCACGACGCGAGGACCGCCTCTCCGACCTGCACATCTACTACGGAGCGTTGTCCGACCTGCGGGCCGGGCGGCCGCTGTACGGGTACGTGGCGGAGAACGGGGGCCCGTTCACCTATCCGCCTTTCGCCGCCCTCGTGCTGGGTCCGATCACCGCCGTCAGCGAGGGCGTTTTGCAGGTGGCCTGGTTGGTGGCGACGTGCGCGGCGGTCGTCGCCATCGCCGGGTCGGTCGGTGTCGCGCTGACCGCCCGACGGTCCCATCGCCCGCTCGTCGTGGCGGTGGCGGCCACCGTGCTGATGCTCTCCGCGCCGGTGCAGAGCAACCTACGGTTCGGGCAGGTCAGCATCTTCATCGTGCTGATGGCCCTGCTGGACGGGATGGGCCTGGTTCCACCCCGGGTGCGTGGCGTGCTGGTCGGGGTGGCCGCGGCGATCAAGCTGACCCCGCTGCTGTTCGTGGTCTACTTCCTCGCCACCGGCCGCTACCGCGACGCCGGCCGCGCGGCGGCGACGTTCGTGGCCTGCGCGGGGCTCGCCGCGATCGTGCTGCCCAGCGAGAGCTGGACCTACTGGACCGAGGCGGTGCGGCAGACGTCGCGGATCGGCAACCTGGCCTCGCTGGGCAACCAGTCCGTGCACGGGATGCTGTTGCGCGTCGGGGTCGACGAGGCGGCGCTGCCCCTGCTCTGGGCCTGCCTGGTGGCGCTCATCTGCGCGGCGGCGCTGCTGCGAGCCCGGCAGTTGACCGCGCAGGGCCGCCCCGGTCACGCCGCGGTGCTCGTCGGCTGCGCCACCGTGGCCGCGTCCCCGGTCTCCTGGACCCATCATCAGGTGTGGCCGGTGCTCGCCGCGATGCTGCTGATCGGCGCGTCCGGTGTCACCCAGCGGGCCGCCGGCGCGGCGCTGCTCGCCGCCATGGTCGTCTCGTTGGGTGCGGTCCTCGGTCCGGTGTCGATGCGGCCGGGCGTGCAGTTCCTGTTCGAGAACGCCCGGGCCGTCGGGGTGTGCCTGCTGTGCCTGGCCGGCTTCGGTGGCGTCGCGGTCGCCGCCGTCCGGACGAGCCGGCGACCGGCCGTCGGCGGGCGGGCCTGGTGGCGGGTGGGCATCACGGCCACGGTGGCGGTGGCGTTCTTCGCCGTGCAACCGCTGCCCGCCGGAGCGGACCCCACCTTCAAGGCGTACACCCTCGACGACGTGGTCAACCCACGATACTTCTTCGTCTGCCGTGGCCCGGTCGAGTGCGCCGCCTACGGCACCGACGCGCCGGTCACCTTCGGCACCCGGGCGGAGAAGACCAAGGTGCGGGTCAACGGCGTGGTCTCCGGGCAGGTGGCCCGATTGGAGTACTACTCCGCCCCGGGCGGGGCGCCCCGGACCATCCCCCTGCTCGCCGCCTACCCGGGGACGCGGACGTTCTCGTTCCGGTCGGCGAACATGGCACAGGGTCGGCTCGTCGCGTACGCCTCGGACGGCCAGCCCATCGCCAGCTACGACGAGGAACTCGCCGCCGCTCTCCGCACAACCACCCGGTAGGCGATCGCAGGGAGGGCGGCGGCGTTGCTCAGCGGGTCGCGGCGGCCAGCGCGGTGCGCAGCGTGTCGGCGTCGCCCTGCTTCGGGTGCTCCCAGTCGGTCGGGTCGGCGGAGTAGAGCGTGCCGTAGGCCGGCGTGTCCGGCTGGTAGCGCCACCCCTCGGCCAGCGGACCGACGTCCACCGCGTCGTAGCCGATGCGGTCCAGGAAAGCCGTCACCTCGGCCTTCGCGGCGGCGTCGTCGCCGGCGATCGCGAGGGCACTGCGGTCGGCCGCGCCGGACGGCCGGGCCAGCGAGTCCAGGTGCTTGAAGAAGATGTTGTTGAAGACCTTGACCACCCGGGCGTCCGGCAGGTGCCGCTGGAGCAGTTCGCTGCTGGTGACCTCGCCGGAGTCCAGCTCCGGGAAGTTGCCGTCGCGCTGGGTGTAGTAGTTGTTGGTGTCGATGACGACCTTGCCGGCCAGCGGCTCGACCGGCACCGCACGGTAGGCCTTGAGCGGAACGCTGACCACCACGAGGTCGCCGACCCGCGCCGCGTCCTGTGCCGTGCCGGCGCTGGCGTGCTCGCCCAGCTCGTCGACCAGGTCGGTGAGCGTCTCCGGCCCCCGCGAGTTGCTCAGCACCACGTCGTAGCCGGCGGCCACCGCCAGTCGGGCGATGGTGCCGCCGATGTGGCCGCTGCCGATGAGTCCCACAGTTGTCATGTTGGTTCCCAACTCCGTCCACCCGCGACACATTCCCGACCGCAGTGGTGGGTTATTCCACTTGTCGAGGCGCCCACGGGTGCGCAGAATGCCGTCCGTGCAGTGTCTGACCGAGGATCTCGCGACCTTCGCCGCCGGAGCCGACGCCTGGTTGCGTCGCGAGCCCGTCCTGCACAACGTACTGCTGACGCTCGTCGCGGACCGGCTCTCCGGTGACGTGCCACTCTCCGGGGGCGAGCGGTTCGTCCGGCTGGTCGACGCCGGCACGACGGTGGGTGCGGCGGTGCACACGCCGCCGCGCGGGCCGCTGCTGGGCGCCGTGTCGCCGGCGGCCGCGTGGGCGTTCGCCGAGCACTTCGTGCGGGCGGTGCCGCCGCTGGTCGAGGTGCACGGCCCCGTCCCGGCCGTAACCGAGTTCGCCGAACGGTACGCCGAATGTGCCGGCAGGGTGGCCGTACCCGGCACCGCGCAGCGGATCTTCCGACTGGACGCGGTCCGGCCGCCGGTGGGGGTGGCCGGACGCGCCCGCCCGGCCACCGTCGCGGACCGGGACCTGCTGATCGCCTGGGCCGCCGCGTACGCCGCGGAGACGACGCCCGCCGGTCCGCCGGTCGACGCGGCCGGGCAGATCGACGCCCGGCTGCCGCACGGCGACCTGCTCTGGCTCTGGGAGCGGGCCGGCGCACCGGTTTCGACGGCCTGGCTCAGCCGACCGGTCGCCGGCGTGGTCCGGGTCAGCGGCGTGTACACGCCGCCACAGTGGCGGGGGCGCGGCTTCGCCAGCGGCTGCGTCGCAGACGTCACCCGGTACGCCCTGGACGCCGGCGCCATCGCGTGCACGCTCTACACCGACCTGGCCAACCCCACCAGCAACCGGATCTACCAGACCCTCGGCTACCGCCCGCTGTCCGACGCGGCGCAGTGGCGGTTCGTCGCGCCGTGATGCCGGCCGGGTCAGGCCGTGGCGGGTAGCGCCTTCTCGATGGCGGCGCGCAGTTCGTCGGCGCCGGGCTCCACCGTGGGGGCGAATCGGGCGGCGACCGTGCCGTCCGGGGCCACCAGGAACTTCTCGAAGTTCCACCGGACGTCCCCGGTGTGCCCGTCGGTGTCCGGGGTGTCCACCAGCGCCGCGTAGAGCGGGTGCCGGTCGGGGCCGTTGACGTCGACCTTCTCGGTCAAGGGGAAGGTGACCCCGTAGTTGACCTGGCAGAAGTCGCTGATCTCGGCGGCGCTGCCCGGCTCCTGCCCGGCGAACTGGTTGCAGGGCACGCCGAGCACCACCAGGCCGCGGTCGGCGTAGGAGTCCGCGAGGGTCTGGAGGCCGGCGTACTGCGGGGTGAGGCCGCAGCGGGAGGCGACGTTGACGACCAGCAGCGCCCGGCCGCGGTAGCGGGCGAGGTCGGCGGGGCCACCGGTGAGGGCGTCGATCGGGATGTCGAAGACGGTCATGGCCCGAGGCTACGCGCCGGCTGACGGGGCTCCGGTGACGGGCGGAGCGGGCGCATTCCACGCCACCAGAAGAAATCGAAACATGTACATCTTGACGAAGTGATGACGCCGTGAGTACCGTCTCACCATCTCTTTTGGAAAGTTTCCTAACAGTTCGGGAGACGCCTCATGAAAAGATCGCTCCGCCGGGCCCTCTGGGCCGGTGCCGTGGTCGCCGTGACCGTCGCGGCGGTGCCGATGACCACCGCGTTCGGCGCCGGCACGGTCACCACCACGTTCACCAAGGCACAGGACTGGGGGACCGGTCACGAGACGAAGGTGACCGTCACCAACGGGTCCAGTGCCACGGTCAGCACCTGGCGCATCGAGTTCGACCTGCCGTCGGGCACCACCATCAGCAGCTCCTGGGACGCCGACGTGACCAGCAGCGGCAACCACTACGTCGCGGTCAAGAAGAGCTGGGCCGGTGCGCTCGCCCCGGGCGCCTCGTTCAGCTGGGGCTACAACGGCACCGGCGCCTACAAGGCGCCACTGAACTGCACCGTCAACGGCGCGGCCTGCGGCGGTGGCACCCCTCCGCCGACCACGACCCCGCCGACCACCACCCCGCCGACCACGACCCCGCCCACCACCCCGCCGCCCACCACTCCGCCGCCGACCACCACCCCGCCGAACCCGGGTGGCAAGAAGGTCGTCGGCTACTTCGCCGAGTGGGGCGTCTACGGGCGCAACTACCACGTCAAGAACATCCAGACCAGCGGCTCGGCCGCGAAGCTGACCCACATCCTGTACGCCTTCGGCAACACCACCGGCGGCCGCTGCGCCATCGGGGACAGCTACGCCGACTACGAGAAGGCGTACACCGCGGCGGACAGCGTCGACGGCGTCGCCGACACCTGGGACCAGCCGCTGCGCGGCAGCTTCAACCAGCTGCGCAAGCTCAAGCAGATGAACCCGCACCTCAAGGTGATCTGGTCCTTCGGCGGCTGGACCTGGTCGGGCGGCTTCACCCAGGCCGCGCAGAACCCGGCCGCCTTCGCGGAGAGCTGCTACAACCTTGTCGAGGACCCGCGCTGGGCGGACGTCTTCGACGGCATCGACGTCGACTGGGAGTACCCCAACGCCTGTGGTCTGACCTGCGACACCAGCGGCCCGAACGCGTTCAAGAACGTGATCAGCGCGCTGCGGTCGAGGTTCGGCTCCAACGCCCTGGTCACCGCCGCGATCACCGCGGACGGCAGCAACGGCGGCAAGATCGACGCCACCGACTACGCCGGCGCCATCGGCAACCTCAACTGGCTGATGCCGATGACGTACGACTACTTCGGCGCCTTCGCCGCCCAGGGTCCGACCGCCCCGCACTCCCCGCTCACCTCGTACACCGGCATCCCGCAGCAGGGCTTCAACTCCGACGCGGCGATCCAGAAGCTCAAGAGCAAGGGCATCCCGGCCAACAAGCTGCTGCTCGGCATCGGCTTCTACGGCCGGGGCTGGACCGGCGTCACCCAGGCCGCCCCGGGCGGCAGCGCCACCGGCGCCGCGCCGGGCACCTACGAGGCGGGCATCGAGGACTACAAGGTCCTCAAGAACACCTGCCCGGCCACCGGCACGGTCGGCGGCACGGCGTACGCCAAGTGCGGCAGCAACTGGTGGAGTTACGACACCCCGTCCACCATCAACGGCAAGATGACGTACGCGAAGAACCAGGGCCTCGGTGGCGCGTTCTTCTGGGAGCTCTCCGGTGACACCGGAAACGGCGAGCTCATCGGCGCCATCAAGGGCGGTCTCGGCTGAGCCGAGGGCCGACGCACCACCCACACGGCGGGGAGGGGCACGCACCGTCCCTCCCCGCCCGTGGCGCACCGGCCCGGTCGACGCCCAGCGTCGGCCGGGCCGCCGGCGTTGGGCGGGACCCGCCCGATGTGGCAGACTCGCGGCTCGGCAGTCTCGATGTCCCCGTCGACGGAGGTGGTCATGCGCCCGACCCACCGCAGGCTGGCGGCTACCGCCGCCGGGCTGGCGCTGCTGCCGGTCGCCCTGGTCGGCTGTGGGCTCACCGGCGGCGGCGACGAGCCGTCCGCCAAGCCCGAGCGGGCGCCCGCCGAGGAGGCCTCCACCCGGTCCCGTGAGCGCGTGCAGGCGTACCTCGACGCGATGACCGCCAAGGACGTGGCCGCCGGCCGAAGCCAGCTCTGCGCGCTGCTGCACGAGGGCTTCGACCTGGGCGCGACCGGCCCCAACGGCGACTTCGCGGACCACTTCGAGGTGCCCACGGCGGCGATCATCGACGTCCGGTCCGGCCCGCGCGGCCAGGAGGTTAGCGTCTCGGTGTCGGTCACCGCCGGCAAGCGCAAGACCACCCGGCCGCTGGTGTTCACCGTCACCCGCGACGGCGGTGACTGGTGCATCGCCGGGGAAACACCGGGCGGCGCCCCGCCGGCCGGCGTCGTCCCCTCGCCCGCTTCCTGACCTGCGCACACTGGGACTGATCTCCCATCTGCCGGAACCGTCCCCCTCGCCGCCCGGGCACCCCGGCGGTCGCCGTACGCTTTCTGTCATGCGCCATGAGTGGCATCAGCTGAGCCATCCCGCGGTGGGCAGCCCGGGCCTGCAGACCAGCCGACCGACCGTCGACTCCGCGGAGGACGCCGCCCTCGGTCTCGACCGCTGGCGGGACCTGCCCCGCGAGCAGACCCCGCCGTGGTCCGATCCGGCCACCGTCGCCCAGGTCTGCAAGGTGCTCGACACCGTGCCGTCGGTCGTCGCGCCCTACGAGGTGGACCAGCTCCGGCAGAAGCTCGCCCTGGTCTGCGAGGGCAAGGCGTTCCTGCTCCAGGGCGGTGACTGCGCCGAGACCTTCGCCGACAACACCGAGAGTCACCTGCTGGCCAACGCCCGCACCCTGCTCCAGATGGCGATCGTGCTCACCTACGGCGCGTCGCTGCCGGTGGTGAAGGTCGCCCGGGTCGCCGGGCAATACACCAAGCCCCGCTCGCTACCCACCGACGCGCGCGGTCTGCCCGCCTACCGCGGCGACATGATCAACTCGCTGGAGGCGGACCCCGCCGCCCGGGTCGCCGACCCGCAGCGCATGATCCGGGCGTACGCCAACTCGGCGGCGGCGATGAACATGCTCCGGGCGTACCTCGCCGGCGGGCTCGCCGACCTGCACGCCGTGCACGACTGGAACAAGGGCTTCGTGAAGAACTCCCCGGCCGGGGAGCGCTACGAGGCGATCGCCCGGGAGATCGACCGGGCGCTGGCCTTCATCCGGGCCTGCGGGATGACCGACGACGAGGCGCTGCGCACCGTCACCCTCTACTGCTCCCACGAGGCCCTCGCCCTGGAGTACGACCGGGCGCTCACCCGGGTCTCCGACCGCCGGGCGTACGGGCTCTCCGGGCACTTCCTCTGGATCGGCGAGCGCACCCGGCAGATCAACGGCGCACACATCGACTTCATCTCCCGGATCGCCAACCCCATCGGGGTCAAGCTCGGCCCGTCCACCTCGCCGGACGAGGCGATCGAGCTGTGCGAGAAGCTCAACCCCGACAACATCCCCGGCCGACTCACCCTGATCAGCCGGATGGGCAACCACCGGGTGCGGGACGCCCTGCCGCCGATCGTGGCCAAGGTCACCGCGGCCGGCGCCAAGGTGGTCTGGCAGTGCGACCCGATGCACGGCAACACGCACGAGTCGTCCAACGGCTACAAGACCCGGCACTTCGACCGCATCGTCGACGAGGTGCTCGGCTACTTCGAGGTCCACCGAGGGCTGGACACCCACCCCGGTGGCCTGCACGTCGAACTGACCGGCGAGGACGTCACCGAGTGCCTCGGTGGCGCCCAGGGCATCGAGGACCTCGACCTGCCCGACCGGTACGAAACCGCCTGCGACCCGCGACTGAACACCCAGCAGTCGTTGGAGCTGGCCTTCCTGGTAGCGGAGATGTTGCGTGGCTGACGCATTCGTGGACCTGCGGTCCGACACGGTGACCCGACCGACCTCCGGCATGCGGGAGGCGATGGCCACCGCCGAGGTCGGTGACGACGTCTACGGCGAGGACCCGACCGTCAACGCGCTGGAGGCCGAGGTCGCCGCGCTGTTCGGGCACGAGGCGGCGCTGTTCGCGCCGAGCGGGTCGATGGCCAACCAGATCGCCCTGCAACTGCTGGTGTCGCCCGGCAACGAGCTGCTCTGCGACGCCGACGCGCACGTGGTCACGTACGAGATCGGCGCCGCGGCCGCGTACGGCGGGATCTCCTCCCGGACCTGGCCGGCGGTCGGCGCGGACATCGACCCGGAGGCGGTCGCCGGGATGATCCGGCCGGACGGCTACTTCGCCGTCCCCACCCGGGCGATCGCGGTCGAGCAGACCCACAACCGGGGCGGCGGGGGAGTGATCCCGCTGGCCACCCTGCGGGAGCTGCGCCGGGTCGCCGACGAGGCGGGGGTGGCCCTGCACTGCGACGGCGCCCGGATCTGGCACGCACATGTCGCCGACGGTGTGCCGCTGGTCGACTACGGCCAGCTCTTCGACACGCTGTCGGTCTGCCTGTCCAAGGGCCTCGGCGCACCGGTCGGCTCGTTGGTGGTGGGCAGCGCGGAGAAGATCGAACGGGCCCGGTTGATCCGCAAGCGGATGGGTGGCGGCATGCGGCAGGCCGGCATCCTCGCCGCCGCCGGCCGGTACGCGCTGGCGCACCACGTCGACCGGCTGGCCGAGGACCACGCCAGGGCGGCACGGCTCGCCGAGGCGGTCGCGCCGTTCGGCGTGCTCGCCGCCGCGGTCCGCACCAACCTGGTCCCGTTGGACCTGACAAAGCACGCGCTGGACGCACGCGCCCTGGCGGCCGCCGCGCGGGCCGAGGGCGTGCTGATCTCGGTGCTCGGCCCGCGTACCGCCCGCCTGGTCACCCACCTGGACCTCGACGACGCCGGCGTCACCCGCGCCGCCACCGTCCTGGCCCGCCTCCTGGCCGCCTGACCCCGCCTCCCGCCCCCCTGCGGTTCCCTTAGTGATCAAGAGGTTTGCGTCAGATCCCGGCTCCAGGATGACGCAAATCTCTTGATCAACAGCTTGGGGCGGGTGGGGCGTGGTCAGGGGTGGAGGCGGGTGAGGGTGGCGATGTCGGCGGCGTGGCCGACCTGCTTCTCGCTGGGCGTCTCCACGACGATGGGGACGCCGGCGGTGGCCGGGTGGGCCATCAGCTCGGCGAAGGCGGGCTCACCGATGGTGCCCTTGCCGATGTTCTCGTGCCGGTCCCGGGTGGAGCCGCACAGATCCTTCGAGTCGTTGGCGTGCACCAGCCGCAGCCGGTCCGTACCCACGGTGGCCACCAGCGTGTCCAGGGTCGCCGTCATGCCGCCCTCGGCCGCCAGGTCGTGCCCGGCCGCCCAGGCGTGGCAGGTGTCGAAGCAGACCCCGAGCATGGGGTGCCGGTCCACCGCGTCCAGGTAGGGCCCGAGCTGCTCCACGCGAGAGGCGAGCGACCGGCCGCCGCCCGCGCTCGGCTCGACCAGCAGCATTGGCCCGCCGACCTCGGCGGTCCAGTCGAGCAGCGGCCGCAGCTCCTGGCGGACCTGCCGCATCGCCTCCTCGGCGTACCCCTCGTCCACCGAACTGCCCGCGTGGAACACCACCGCCCGGGCGCCGATCGCGATGCCCCGGCGTAGCGCGTGCGCCAGCGTCTGGGCGGAGCGCTCGACCGTGGCCGGGGTGGGTGAGCCCAGGTTGACCAGCAGCGAGGCGTGGATGAAGGCCGGGATGCCCCGCTCGGCGCAACCGTCGCGGAACAGCGCGTCCTGCGCCGGGTCACCCGGAGGTAGCGCCCAGCCTCGCGAGTTGGAGACGTAGACCTGCACCACCTCGGCGCCGGTCGCGTCGGCATACGGCAGGGCGGCCCTGGCCAGCCCCCCGGAGGTGGGGGTGTGCGCGCCGGCCGGTCGGGAGCGGGTCACCGGCATCTCAGAAACACCCGATGGTGACCTGGGTGCCCGGCGGCACCTGCGAGTTCTCGCCCGGGTTCTGGAAACGGACCACGGCGTTCGGGTTGAGCTGGACGGCCACCGGGAAGCCCTGGCTCTCCAGCGCCTGCTTGGCCTCCGGGCAGGGCAGGTCGACCACCCGGGGTACGACCACCAGCGGCGGGCCCTTGCTGACCTCCAGCTTGACCTGGGCGCCCTTTTCCACGCCCGTGCCGTCGGCCGGGCTCTGGCCCAGGATCTCGTCCTTGGGCTTGTCGGAGTCCTTGTAGGTCTCCACCAGCACGAGGTTGAGCTGGGCCAGGGTGGTTTGAGCCTCGGTCAGGCTCTTGCCGACCAGGTTCGGCACCGACACCGGCGCCCGCCCCCGGCTCAGGATGAGGGTGATCTTCGCGCCCGGTTTGACCTCGGCGCCCACCTTGGGGGAGCTGTCCACCACGACTCCGGCCGGCAGGTTGTCGTCGTAGCGGGCGGTGCCCTTGGCCACCACCAGGTTCGCGTTGACCAGGTCCGCCTCGGCCAGCTCGAACTCCTTGCCGATCACGTCCGGCACCGGGAAGCGCTCCGGGCCCAGGGAGAGGGTCAGGGTGATCGTGCCGCCCTTGACGACCTTGGTAGCCGAAGCCGGGCTCTGCCCCAGCACGCTGTCCTTCGGCGCCTTCTCGTCGTAGCGCGGCTCGCCGTAGGCCAGGGTAAGCCCGGCGCGTTCGGCCCGCGCCTGCGCGTCGGCGTTGCTCAGGCTGACCAGCTGCGGGGCTGCCGTGTAGCGGCCGACGCCGAACCACCAGCCGCCGAGCGCGGCCACCAGGACCAGCATCACCACCACGGCCCCGACGGCCAGCGGGCCCTGCGGGTGGGCCAGCACCCTGCCGCGCAGCGCGGCGAGGCGGGACCCCAGGCCATCCGCCGGCTCCGGGGCGGCCCGCCGTCGGCCCGGCCCCTGCCCACCGCCCTCGGGCAGCCGGGCCCAGGCCGGCCGCTCGGCCGGGCGGACGGTGGCGACCATCATGGTCGGCTGTGACATCGGCGGCTCGTCGGTCACCCGGCGCAGCACGGCGGTACGGCTGTTGACGTCGCCCAGGTCGTCCCGGGCCGTCTGCACCTCGGCCAGCAGCGCCCCGGCGTCGGCGGGCCGGGCGCCGGGGTCGCGCCGGGTGGCCCGCTGAACCAGATCGTCGAGGATCGGCGGCAGGCCGGGCACCAGCGTCGACGGTGCCGGCACGTCCCGGTCGACGTGCTGCCACGCCACGTCCACCGGGCGGTCACCGTCGTAGGGCACCCGACCGGTGAGCATCTCGAACAGCACGATGCCCGCCGAGTAGACGTCGGTGCGCGGGTCGGCCCGGCCCTCGGTGACCAGCTCCGGGGCGACGTACGCCACGGTGGCCATCAGCTGGTTGCCCTGCTCATCGTCGGCGCTCGCCTCGACCGCCCGGGCCAACCCGAAGTCGGCCACCTTGACCACGCTGTCCACCAGGTTGGCGACACCACCGGTGGGCGCCTCGGCGACCAGCACGTTCTCCGGCTTGACGTCCCGGTGCACCAGGCCGGCGCGGTGCGCGGCGGCGATCGCGGCGAGCATCTGCTCGGCGATGGCCAGCGCCTCGTCCGGGTTGACCCGGCGCCGCTCGGCCAGCACGTCGCGCAGCGTGCGGCCGCGGACGTACTCCATCACCAGGTACGGCAGCCCACCGTGGGTGCCCTGGTCGTAGACCGCCACCACGTTCGGGTGGGTCAGCCGGGCGATGGTCTTCGCCTCGTCGGTGAACCGGGCCACGAAGTTGGCGATCCGGGCCCGGGCCTCGGGCGCCTGCGTCGGGTGAATGATTTTGACAGCGACGGTGCGCTCGAGGCGCTCGTCGGTGGCGGTGTACACGGTCGCCATGCCGCCACGAGCCACGCGACCGCGAATGCGGTAGCGCCCGTCGATCAGCGAGCCCAGCAACGTGTCGGCGACCTGTGTGTCCATCGGCAGGGAGTCTATGTGTCCAGGGGGCAAAGGTTGAACAGGATGCTACAGCCGATGGCCAACCTGGTCCGTCCCGCTGCGCCCGCCGAGCTGTCCCGACCCCCTCATCCGCTGGTCGCCGGGCGTCTACCCGGGTGTTCGGACCGGTCGTCCCGGGGTGCCCGGTGGCCCGTCCGGGCAGTGGCGTGGCAGGGTGATCGGGTGACCGAACCCGTACCCGACCAGGCCGTGCCCGGCCCCGAGCTCGCCGGCCCCGCAGACCCGGCCGGCTGGCTCACCCTGCCTGACGTCGCCGAGCGCCTCGACGTGTCGATCAGCAAGGTGCACCAGATGATCCGCGACCGGGAGCTGCTGGCGGTCCGCCGCGACGGCATCCGCCGGGTGCCGGCGGACCTGGTGGCCAACCAGACCGCGCTCAAGCACCTGCCTGGCGTGCTCAACCTGCTCTCCGACAACGGCTACGACGACGAGGCCGCGCTGCGCTGGCTCTACGAGCCGGACGACACCCTCCCCGGCGCCACCCCGGCCGCCGCCCTCTCCGGCGACCAGGCCCGCGAAGTCAAACGCCGAGCCCAAGCCCTCGGCTTCTAACCCCCGCGCCCCCGCGCTTCCCGCGCCCTTCCGTGCGTTGATCATGAGGTTGGCGGCGTCCGTATCGGCGTGTCGCGCCGCTAACTTCATGATCAACGGCGGGGGCGCGGGGCCGGGCCGGGGGAGGGGTCAGTCGGCGCGGCGGGTGGCGGCTATCGCCAGGTCGACCAGGGCCTGGCGGGCCTCGGTGTCCAGGTCGACGGCGGTCAGCGCCGCCAGCGCCGCGTCGGTGAGCGTGACGATCCGCTGCTCGGTACGGGCCAGCGCCCCGCTCGCGGAGATCAGCTCGCGCAGCTGGGTCACCCCCTGCTCGTCGAGCTCCGGATCGCCGAGCCGGCTGAGCAGGAGCTCCCGGCCGGCGTCGTCGGTGGCCTCCACGGCCGCCGCCACCAGGTACGTGCGCTTGCCCTCGCGCAGGTCGTCCCCGGCCGGCTTGCCGGTCTGCGCCGGGTCGCCGAAGACCCCCAGCACGTCGTCGCGGAGCTGGAACGCCTCGCCCAGCGGCAGCCCGTACGCCGAGTAGGCCGTCCGCACGTCCGCCGTCGCGTCGGCCAGCGCGGCGCCGAGCAGCAGCGGACGTTCGACCGTGTACTTCGCCGACTTGTACCGGGCGACCTTGCTGGCCCGTTCCACCGAGGTGTCCCCGGTGACCTGGGTCAGCACGTCGAGGTACTGCCCGACGGTGACCTCGGTGCGCATCTCGTCGAAGACCGGCCGGGCCCGGGCCACCGCCCGTAGGTCCAGTCCCGCGGAGTGCAGCAACTCGTCGGACCAGACCAGGCAGAGATCGCCGAGCAGGATCGCCGCCGCGTCACCGAACCCGTCCGGGTCGCCGCCCCAGCCGGCCGCCCGGTGCCGGGCGGCGAACCGCCGGTGCACCGCCGGCTCGCCGCGCCGAGTGTCGGAGCGATCCATCAGGTCGTCATGGATCAGGGCGCTGGCCTGCACGAACTCCAGCGCGGCCAGGGCGGTGAGGACCTGGTCGCCGTCCACTCCGCCGGCGCCCCGGAACCCCCAGTACGCGAAGGCCGGCCGCAGCCGCTTGCCGCCGCCGAGCACGAACGCCTCGATCGCCTCCGCCACCGGGGCCAGGGCGTCGTCGACGTCGGCCAAACGGGCCCGCTGGCCGGCCAGGAACTCGGTGAGGGCCTTGTCGACCCGTTGCCGCAGGCCGGCACGGTCGACGGGAGACACGGGAGCAGCGTGGGTCACGCCACGACGCTAGCCGGTCGCCGCGTGCCGCGCTCCCCCGGCACTCGTGGCGCCACCGGCCCGCTCGCCGGTCCGGCTCCGGCCCGGCCGTCCGCCCGGCCGCGCGCCGGCCCCGCCCCGCCCCGGCCCGGTGGCCCGCGCCGGGCCGGCTCGCTGGGTGACCGCGGCGGCCTCGGCGAGCGTCACCAGCGGCACGTCCAGCACCACGGCGAGCCAACCGAGCCAGAACCCTCCCGGGATGCGCCGTTGCCGTTCCCACCGGGACACCTCGTGCCGGCTCAACGTCGGCACGCCCGCGGCGGCACACAACTCGGCGGCGGTGCGCTGCTGGCTCCAGCCCCGGGCCAGCCGGCACCGGGCGAGCAACGGGCCGAGCTGTGCTGGGCGCGGCGGTGGGGGCGGGGTCATCGGTCCTCCCGGCGGGCGTCGGTGCGGCGACGAGCGCCCGCCCGACCGGACGGGACCGGCGTCACCGCTCGGCTGCTGACCCCCGCGCGTGCCCCTGGGCCGCCCCCGCCGACCCTCCCGCGCCACCCATTACTACCCCGTGGGTACGACGGCTTCCGCCCACCCGGCCGGGGCGCGGGACGGCATCGGGCAGGTGGGCGCGCCCACGCATCCGTCGATCCGTGGGACGCGACGGGAAGCGCCTGGGTGGTGCGGACGCTGCCCGCTAGAGTCGGGTCGTGGCGCTCGGTCTTCCCTCGGTACTCCCCAATCCGCAGCCGGCGATCGGGGAGCTCATCCGTGACCGTCAGCCGACCTTCTCGTTCGAGTTCTTCCCACCCAAGACCGAGGTGGGGGAGCGGCTGCTCTGGCAGGCGATCCGCGAGCTGGAGTCGCTGCGGCCGTCGTTCGTGTCGATCACCTACGGCGCGGGCGGCTCGACCCGGGACACCACCGTGTCGGTCACCGAGCGGATCGCCACCGACACCACCCTGCTGCCGATGGCCCACCTGACCGCGGTCAACCACTCCGTCGCCGAACTGCGGCACGTGATCGGTCGGCTCGCCGGGGTGGGGGTCCGCAACGTGCTGGCGGTGCGCGGCGACCCGCCGGGCAACCCGGGCGGCGAGTGGGTCCGCCACCCCGAGGGCGTGGACTACGCCGAGGACCTGGTGCGCCTCGTGCGGGACGCCGGTGACTTCAGCGTGGGCGTGGCGGCCTTCCCGTACAAGCACCCCCGCTCACCCGACGTGGCCAGCGACACCACGCACTTCGTCCGCAAGTGCCGGGCCGGCGCCGAGTTCGCGATCACACAGATGTTCTTCGAGGCCGACGATTACCTGCGGCTTCGTGACCGGGTGGCGGCCGCCGGCTGCGACACCCCGATCCTCGCCGGGGTGATGCCGGTGACGCAGATCGGCACCATCGAGCGGTCCGTGCAGCTGTCCGGGGCGCCTTTCCCGCCGGCGCTGGCGGCGCGCTTCGAGCGGGTCGCCGACGACCCGGAGGCGGTCCGCCGGCTCGGCATCGAGCAGGCCAGCGAGATGTCCCGCCGGCTGCTGGACGAGGGCGTGCCGGGGATCCACTTCATCACCCTCAACCGGTCCACCGCGACCCGCGAGGTCTGGCAGAACCTCAAGGCCGGCGTGCGGATGTGACCGCGGGGCCCGCGACACCTGATGCCCGGCACGACGGTTGATCCGTGGTGGGCACACAGCTGAACTGGGACCAGTACGCCACGGCGTGGGCGCGGTTGCACGGCGGGTTCGACCCCCGCACAGCCGCGCCGGTGGTGCGCGCCTGGCTGCGGCTCGCGTACCACGTCGGGTACGTGCTGGGCCGGCTGCGGGTCAGCCCCACGGCGGTCACCGTGGCCGGAGTGCTGCTCTGCTTCTGCGTACCGCTGCTGGTGACCCGGCCGGCGGACGGGCCGTTTCTCGGCGCGCTGTTCGTGCTGCTCGCCTCCGTGGCGGACAGCGTGGACGGGGCGGTGGCGGTGGCCACCGGCCGCACCACCCGGCTCGGCTACGTCTACGACTCGGTCGCCGACCGGCTCGGTGAGGTGGCCTGGCTGCTGGCGTTCTGGCTGGTCGGCGCGCCGGGCGCGCTGGTCGTCGCGGGCGGCGCGCTGTCCTGGCTGCACGAGTACACCCGGGCCCGAGCGGTCTCCGCCGGCATGCGTGAGATCGGCGCGGTGACCGTGGGCGAACGCCCCACCCGGGTCTCGGTGGCGCTGGTCGGGTTTTTGGTCGCCGGGCTGGCCGGGCTGATCGAGCCGGACCTGGCCGCCGGCACCATCACCATGGCGACCGCGGTGTGGGTGCTGCTGGCCGGCTTCGGTCTGGGGCAGTTGCTCTCCACCATCCGCCGCGCGCTGCTCGACGCCGGCTGACCCCCGCACCTACCAGGCTGGGCCGATCTCGTCGGCGACGATCTGCGCGGAGAGGGTCACCATCGGCAGCCCACCGCCGGGGTGGCTGGAGCCGCCCACCAGCCACAGCCCGTGCGCGGGACCCCGGTTGGCCGGGCGGAGCAGCCCTCCGGCGGTGCCGTAGATCGAGCCACCCGGCGCGCCGGTCGCCGCGTCCAGGTCGGCCGGGGTACGGACCTCCCGGAACAGCAGCCGGTCGCGGACGTCCACGCCACGTTCGGCCAGCACCGCCAGGATCCGGTCGGCGTACGCGTCGGCCAGCCCTGGGCGTCGCCAGTCGACCGCGCCCGTGGCGGTGCCCTGCCGGGCGGCGTTGACCAGCACGAACCACGCCTCGTGCCCGTCCGGGCGGGCCATCGGGTCGTCGGCCACGGTGACGAACACCGTCGGGTCGGCTGCCGGTCGGGCCCGTACGCCGCGCCCCGGATCGCCGAAGACCGCGTCGAACTCCGCGTCGTAGTCGCGCGGGAAGAAGACGTTGTGGTGTGCCAGCCCGGTGCTGCCGGAGACGCCGAGCAGCAGCACGAAGCCGGCCAGGCTGCGGTCGGCCAGCCCGGCCAGCCGACGCGCGTGCGGCAGCAGGTCGCGGTAGACGGTGAGCGCGTCCACGTTGGCGACCACCACGTCGGCGGGCACCGGCGCGGTGACGCCGGCGAGGCGTACCCCGTGCACCCGGCCGCCGGCGGCGTCGATCCGGGTCACCGTGGCGCCGGTCCGCACGACCACGCCGAGGTCCAGGCAGCGGGTCAGCAGCGCGTCGGCGAGCGTGCCCAACCCGCCGCGCAGGTACCAGCCGCCGAAGGTCAGCTCGGCGTAGGGGACCGCCACCAGGGCCGCCGGCGCCCGGCGGGGGTCGGCGCCGGTGTAGGTGGCGTACCGGTCCAGCAGCATCCGCAGCCGCGGGTCGGACAGGTGCCGGCGGCCCAGCCCGCGCAGGGTGCGGCCCGGGGCGATGGCGGCCAGGTCGCCGACACGCCAGGCCAGTGACGCGAGGTCGCGGGGGGAGTCGACGGTGCGTCGCAGGATGTCCCGCGAGGAGGCGTTCCACACCCGCGCCGCCCGGCGCCACAGCCGTTGCCAGTCGGCCGCCGCCCGGTCACCGAAGGCGGCCCCGATCCGGGCGGCGAACTCGACCGGGTCGGCGCAGGAGTCCAGCGCCGGGCCACCGTCTCCGAAGACGTGCCGGACGATCGGGTCCAGCGGCACCAGGTCCAGGTATTCGTCGAGCTTCGCCCCGGTCGCCTCGAACAGGTCGTGGAAGACCTCGGGCAGGGTGAGCAGGCTCGGCCCGGTGTCGAAGTGGAACGACCCGGCCGGGGTGTCGTGCACGTACCGGCCGAGCTTGCCGCCGACCGTGTCGGCCCGCTCGAGGACGGTCACCTGGTGCCCGGTGGCGGCCAGCCGGGCGGCGGTGGCCAGGCCACCCACCCCGGCGCCGACGACCACGATCCGCGCCATGCCGCGCCCTCCTAGCTGACCGGGCGGCCCCGCCAGGTCAGGCGGCGCTGCTTTCGCAGATGGTACGACCGCGAAGTCAGCCAACCGAGGACCACGACCGACACGGGGTGTGCGAGCGCGTCGGGCCACCACCGGCCGCCGGTAGCTCGGGCGGTGAGCACCCGCCCGGCCACCCCGAGCAGGTAGCCGGCCAGGCCCACGGCGGCCACCACCGGCGCGCCGGCCGCCAGGGCGATCACCGTGACCAGCGGCGGGGCGGTGTAGAGCAGCAGCAGCGACGCCACCACGGCGGCCGCCGCGCCCGGGTGCCCGAACGACGCCCAGAGCGACTTCGAGTACCCGTCGCGCAGCTGCGGCCAGTCGTCGTACATCCGACATGTGGCCAGCCGGGAGCCGTCGGCCAGGGCGATCCGCCCACCGGCCCGCTTGATCGCCCGGGCCAGCTCGACGTCCTCCAGGATCTTGTCGGCGACCGCGGCGTGCCCGCCGGCGGCGGTGTAGCCGGCCCGGTCCAGCACCAGGAACTGCCCGCCCGCCGCGGCCAGCGACGGCCGCGGCGAGCGCTCCATCGCGCGCAGCGGCAGGAAGGTCAGCCAGAGCCACTGCAACAGCGGCTGCACCAGGCGGTCGGCCGCCGTCGTCACCACGATCCGGGGGTACGGCGACAGCAGCGTCGCGCGGGCGGCGCGCAGCTCGGTGACGGCCGCTGCCACGGCGTGCGGGGCGAGCACCACGTCGGCGTCGACGAAGACCAGCGCGGTGGCCGCCGGGTCGGCCCGGGTGGCCAACTGCCAGCAGGCGTGCGGTTTGCCCAGCCAGCCCGGCGGCGGCGCGACCCCGGTGAGCAGGGTGACCCGGGGATCGCCGCCGGCCACCGCGCGGACCACGTCGGCGGTGCCGTCGGTGGAGCCGTCGTCGAGGACCACGATGCGGAGCCCGGGCACACCGCGCTGGGCGAGCAGAGCGCGCAGGCAGGGGGCGACCCGGGCGGCCTCGTCCCGCAGCGGCAGCAGCACGGCCACCGGCTCGCCGACCTCGTCCGGCCGGTCGGTGGGCCGGCGCAGCCAGCGCGAGGCGTTGACCCAGGTGTGCCCGGTCAGCGCGGCGACGGCGAGCAGCAGGGCGAACAGGACGATCATCGGGTCGCGTCAACGCCGGGGCGGTGCGGCTGGTGGCCCTCCCGGTGGATGTCGGGGGCCCGGCGGGCGCGCAGCAGGATCACCGCCAGCGGCACGGCGGTCACCGACATGCCGGCCGCGCCCCAGAGCGCCGAGGCGGGCAGGTCGAGGAAGACCGCGTGGGCCAGGATGCTGGAGAAGTACGTCCACAGGTAGAGCGCGATCATCGGGTGGTCCCGGTGGTCGGTGCGCTCGGCGTCCGGGCCGGCCAGCGGGCGGAGCGCGCTCATCAGCAGCACCGCGAAGAGCAGCCAGCCCAGGTAGTTGCTGACCGGGATGCCGGGCAGGCCGGGCAGCGCCGGGGTGGCGTCCCGCCAGACCCAGTACCCCTCGGCCACCATCTGCGGGTCGAGGAAGAGGTCCCAGGCGGCCAGCCCCAGCGTGGCCAGGGCGATGCGGCGTACCCGCCGCAGGGCCGGCGAGCCGGTGCTGCCGCCGGTCAGCCGGACCGCCGCCAGCCATGCCGGCCAGGCCATCCACGTCCAGGCCAGCGGGATGATCAGCGGCACCCCGGCCAGCTTGGGGCCGAGCTCGCCGGAGTAGTCGTAGCTGCCGAACGGTACGCCTGTGGCCACCCCGATCGCCTCGATCGCGAACCCGCCACCGGTGGCCACGGCGACCAGCGCCACCGCGGCCCGGGGCCCCCGGCTGAGCAGCGCGTGGCCGACCGACAGAAGGCAGCCGAGCACGACGGTGGCCACGGTGAGCCCGGCCCGGGTCGCGCCGGTGGTCAGCGGGTAGCAGATCTGGGCGAGCACCAGGACGGCGAGCAGCGTCCAGGAGATGCCCCGCCGGGTCATGACGCCGGGCGCTCGAGCGGCAGATCCCGGCCGAGCACGCCGAACGGCCGCTCGTCGCCGGGGAAGTGGAAGTCGCGCAGGACGTCGACGAAGCCGAACCGCCGGTACAGCCGCCAGGCCCGCGAGGTCTTCTCGTCGGCCTCCGGGGTGGACAGCAGCGTGGTGTCGCCCTCGGCCATGGTGAGCAGGGCGCGCAGCTGGCCGGCGCCCAGGCCATGCCCCTGCGCCGGCGGCCGGACGTGCAGCTCGACCACCTCGAAGCAGTGGGTGAGCCAACGCTGCCGGGTCGGGGCGTCCAGCGCCCGGTGCACCTGGTCGTGCCACCACTGCCCGGGGCCGCCCAGGTAGCCGTAGCCGAAGCCGGCGAGGTGACCCTCGCTGGTCAGGCTGGCCACGGCCCGGAACCCGGGCCGGCGGACGTGGGTGGCGATGTAGCCGCGCCGGGCCTCCAGCAGATCGGTGCGGTATCCCATCGCCTCGCCGTAGACGGTCACCACGTCGTCCAGCCGCCGGACGAGATCGTCCGGCGTCCAGCGCACCAACCTCATGCCCGTCCACCCTTCGCCGTTCCCGGGTCGCCGTCGGCGACCCACCCGAGCACCGTCCGGTCGCCGACCACGTCGCGCACCTCGAACCGTGCGAACAGCTCCTCGGCGTACCAGCCCGCGGTGGGGGTTCGCATGATCGCCGCCCGGTGCTCCGGGTGACGGTACGCGAACGCCACCAGGTCCGCCGGGTCACGCCACACGCTCACCGTGCCCTGCCAGCCCAGCGGCGCCTCGCCGACACCGAACCGGGCCAGCAGCCCCGGCGCGTCGCGCAGGGCGGCGGCGACCGGGGGGATCGCCCGCCAGAAGGTGGCCGCCCGGCGGGCCCGCAGCCGGGCCCGGGTCAGTGCCAGCACCGGGCCGGTGACCCGGCCGCCCGACGGCTCGCCGAACGGCCGTTGACCGGACCACTCGCCCCGGCTGCTCAGCGGCCGCAGGTCGACCCGGGCGTGGGCGCGGGCGATCCGCCCCCAGGCGCGGCCGACCGGCGAGTCGTCGAAGCCGTCCGCCGCGGCGGGGGAGTCCCAGACGGTCAGCGCCGCCCACCGGGTCAGGTCGGCGTCACCCGGCCCGAAGCCGGTGCCCGTCCCGGTGCCCAGCAGCTTGCCGAACCGGACGCCCGGCAGGGCGCGCAGCCGGCCCGGGTCCATCGCCATCCGGGTCAGCGCCCGGGGCAGCGCGCCGCGGGAGGTCCGCCACACGTGCAGGGTGACCAGATCCGGAACGGCGCTGCTCACGCCACCGCTTCGCGGCGGCGCGAGCGCATGGCTGCTGTGCCTGCTGGTTCGCTCGCTCCGCTCGCTCACGCCACCTCGGCCGGGGCGCCGGCGGTGACCCGCAGCAGCTCGGCGTAGGTGGTCGGGAAGACCGCCTGCGGTACGCCGCCCGCGGCCCAGATCTCCGGGTACGCCTCCAACGCGGTGTCCACCAGGGTGCGCAGCGGTCGGGGGTGCCCGAGCGGGGCGACCCCGCCGATCGGCTGCCCGGTGTGCGTCCGGACGAACTCCGGGGTGGCTCGACGCAGCCGGGTGACCCCGATCGACGCGGCCAGGCCGGCGGTGTCCACCCGGTGCGCGCCGGAGGTGAGCACGAGCAGCGGCGCGTCGTCCGCGTCGAAGATGAGCGAGTTGGCGATCTGGCCGACCTCGACGCCGAGCGCCTCGGCGGCCGCCGAGGCGGTGTGCACCGCGTCGGGCAGCAGGCGGACCGTGCTGGGCTGGCCGGCGCCGTCGAGCGCGCCGGAGCCGTCCAGCGCGTCCTGCACCGCCCGTACGTTCGGGTGTGGCTGCATGTCGCCATTCTTCCCGGTCCGCAGTGCCGGGTTCACCCCGGTGCACCGGGCCGGCGCGTCACACGTTGCATTTTCGTCGGAGGGGAGGTGTACTGTCAGCAGCAGTTAGAACGAGTGTTCGATTGCCTCGAACGCCCGTTCCAACCAGCCGGGGCGCGGTGTTTCGCGGCGCCAGCTCCGGCCGGTGCGGCTCCGCGGGCCGCACCTGGGTTTCCGGGCAGTCGCGAGCCCGGTCCCGACAGGCAGGAGCGTCGCCCGCCGCCCACGACCCCCGGGCGGCGGGCGACGAACCCGCCGGTACGCCGGCCGGGTGTGGTGTGGGGAAGCATCCACACCCGGCCGGCCACACCCGGTGCGTCTTCCTCCGCACCATCCGACCTCGGCATCCCATCGGCGGCACCAGTGCGCCGAGGTAACGCCCCGGCCAGTGGAGGAGACAGTCCATGCCGACCAACCCGGCTCAGGCACCGACGGTGCCGGCGCACGTGCTGCCGCACCGCACCCCCGCCCAGCTCCTCACGTTGGCCCGGCGCGGGCTGGTCGAGGCCGGCCAGACCCGACCCGACGGCCTGCGCTACGCGGCCGCCCACCTGGCGGCGCTGCGTGCGGCCGCCGCACTCCTCGCCGCCCGTGCCCGACCCGCGCCGAGCCGGCGCAACCGGATCACCAGCGTCTGGGTCCTGCTCTGTGCCGTCGCCCCCGAGCTCGACGAGTGGGCCAGGTTCTTCGCCGCCGGCGCCGGCAAGCGGGCCGCCGCCGAGGCCGGCATCCCCCGGGTGGTCAGTGCCCGGGAGGCCGACGACCTGCTCCGCGCGGCCGAACAGTTCGTCACGGTGGTGGAGACCGCGCTCGGCGTGGCTCACCAACCGGCCCTGGACGGCCTCGCCGCATGATCCCGCCGTGACGCCGACCGCCCGGCGGGGGGAGTCGGGCGGCCGGCGTCACGGCGTGCCGGTCCTGATCTGATCCACAGCAACGACGGGGGGTTGGTCCGATGGCGGGCCGCATGGTGGTCGGTTCCGCCGCACTGGCCGATCTGGTACGCCCGGCGAGCGCACCCGACCCGGTCGGCGGCGGCCACCGGGTGCTGCCGGTGGCGCCCGAGCTGACCGGCCTGCTGCCCAACCGGGGCCTGCGTCGGGGCAGCACCATCGCGGTCGCCGTCGGCCAACCCCGGCGCAGCGGGGACACCTCGCTGGTGCTGGCCCTGCTCGCCGAGGCGTCCCGGGCCGGCTCGTGGTGTGCCGTGGTCGGCGTGCCGACGTTCGGCGCGGGCGCGGCCGCCGAGTTGGGCATCGCCCTGGACCGGCTGGCCCTGGTGCCGAATCCCGGCCCCGAGTGGGCCACCGTGGTCGCCGCGCTGATCGACGGGGTGGACGTCGTGGTCACCGCCGTGCCGGCCGCGGTCTCCGCGTCGGTCGCCACCCGGCTGGCCGCCCGGGCCCGGCAGCGCGGCAGCGTGCTCGTCCCGTACGGCCGGTGGGACGGCGCGGACGTGACGTTGCAGGTGGTCCGTGGGGTCTGGGAAGGGCTCGGGTCGGGCCGGGGTCGGCTGCGCCGCCGGGAGGTCACCGTCTCGGCGCGCGGGCGTGGGGCGGCCGCCCGACCCAAGGAGATCAAGGTCTGGCTTCCCGGTGACGAGCTCACCCGGGTGATTCCTCGTACGGTGTCGACCGCGACCCGTCCGGCGCTCACTCTGGTCGGCGCGGGGTGACCGACTCGCCGACACGGACCCTGCTGCTGTGGTGCCCGGACTGGCCGGTGCTCGCCGCCGAGATCGTCGACGGGGTGCCGGCCACCGGCCCGGTCGCCGTGCTGCACGCCAACCGGGTGGTCGCCTGCTCCGAGCGGGCCCGTGCCGAGGGGGTGCGCCGGGGGCTGCGCAAGCGGGAGGCGCAGGGCCGCTGCCCGCAGCTCACCGTCGTGGAGTACGACCCCGGCCGGGACGCCCGGGCGTTCGAGCCGGTGGTCGCCGCGGTGGAGGAGCTGGTCGCCGGCGTCGAGGTGGTCCGCCCCGGAGCCTGCGCGGTGGCCGCCCGGGGCCCGAGCCGTTACCTCGGCGGCGAGGAGGCGGCCGCCGAGCGGATCATCGAGCACATCGCCCAGTCGTGTCTGGTGGAGAGTCAGGTCGGCATCGCCGACGGGGTATTCGCCGCGGGGCTGGCCGCCCGCGCCGGCCGGGTGGTGGCGTCGGGCGGGACACCGGAGTTCCTGGCCGGGCTGCCGGTCGAGGCGCTCGGCCGGTCGGCGCTGGCCGACCTGCTGCGCCGGCTGGGGGTGCGGACCCTCGGCGACTTCGCCGCGTTGCCGGCCGGCGACGTGCTGGCCCGGTTCGGGTTCGACGGCGCACTGGCCCACCGGCTGGCCGCCGGGCGGGACCACCGCCCGCTCGCCGTCCGGCGGCCGCCGGCCGACCTGACGGTGACCGCCGAGCACGACGAGCCGATCGACCGGGTCGACGCGGCGGCGTTCGCCGCCCGCGCGCTGGCCGAGCAGCTGCACGACCGGCTGGCCGGGCACGGGCTGGCCTGCACCCGGCTCGGCATCGAGGCGGTCACCGCGCACGGGCAGGAGCTGCACCGGGTGTGGCGGCACGACGGCCTGCTCACCGCAGCGGCCATCGCCGACCGGGTGCGCTGGCAGCTCGACGGTTGGCTCTCCGGCAGCAACGGCCGGGCCGGTGCCCGAGCGGTCCGGCCGACGGCCGGCATCATCCGGCTGCGGCTGATCCCGGACGGGGTGATCGCCCAGGCCGGCCTGCAGTCCGGCCTCTGGGGGGAGGCCGGCGAGGAGCGGGAGCGGGCGCACCGGGCGTTGAACCGGGTGCAGGGCATCCTCGGCCCGGAAGCGGTGGTCACCGCGGTGCTCGGCGGCGGGCGGTCCCCGGCCGACCAGGTGCGACTGGTGCCGTGGGGCGACGAACGGGTCCCCGCCCGCGCCGGCGCCCCGCCCTGGCCAGGCCAGCTTCCCCCGCCCGCGCCGGCGGTGGTGCTGGCCAGCCCGCTCGCGGCGACCGTGCAGGACGCTGCCGGCGAGCCGGTGGTGGTCAACGCCCGGTTGGCGGTGAGCGCCCCACCCGCACGGCTGCTGGTGGGCACCGGCCGGCCGGCGGAGATCGTCGGCTGGGCCGGGCCGTGGCCGGTGGACGAGCGCTGGTGGGTGCCGGCGGAGGCCCACCGCCGGGCCCGGTTCCAGATCGGCCTCGCCGACGGTACGGCCCTGCTGCTCGCCGTCGAGGCCGGGCAGTGGTTGGTGGAGGCGATCTATGACTGAGCTGGTCCTTGTCCGCTCCAGGCCGGAGGCGGATGCCCCGGTGAGCGATATGACTGTGAGGCATATTTATGACTCTCAGGTATATCGCTCACCGCCCCTCTCGCCGCCGGAGCCAGCCGGATGAGCTTCCACAACCCGAAGATGCCCTGGTCGGAGCTGGAACGGGTGCTCTCCGGCCGGGCCGACGACAAACGGGGGAGCCGGGGCGAGCGGCACCTGCACGTGGTGGACCCGCTCGCCGTGGACGCCGACGGCGGGGACTCCCCGGCCTGGAGCCGCCGGCGCGAGCAGTACCAGCCGCCGGAGCTGGCCCGCCCCGACGGTGTGGTGCCCTACGCGGAGCTGCACGCGCACACCAACTTCAGCTTCCTCGACGGCGCCAGCCATCCGGAGGAGCTGGCCGAGGAGGCGGCCCGGCTGGGGCTCACCGCCCTCGCCGTCACCGATCACGACGGCTTCTACGGTGTGGTCCGCTTCGCCGAGGCGGCCCGCGCGCTGGCCCTGCCGACCATCTTCGGCGCGGAGCTCTCCCTCGGGCTGCCCGGTCCGCAGAACGGTGAGCCCGACCCGCACGGCGCGCACCTGCTGGTGCTCGCGCACGGCCACGAGGGGTACGCCCGGCTGGCCACCACCATCGCCCGCGCCCAGCTGCGCGGCGGGGAGAAGGGCCGCCCGGTCTACGGGGAGCTGGAGGAGGTCGCCGCCGAGCTGCGCGACCACGTGCTGGTGCTGACCGGCTGCCGCAAGGGCCACGTGCCGGCGGCGCTGCTCACCGAGGGGGTGGACGCGGCGGCCCGCGAGCTGGACCGGCTGACCGCGCTCTTCGGCGCGGAGACGGTGGCGGTGGAGCTGACCGACCACGGCCACCCCGTCGACGCCGACCGTAACGACGCGCTCGCCGACCTGGCCGCCGCGGCCGGGCTGCCGACGGTGGCCAGCAACAACGTGCACTACGCCAGCCCCGGCCGGCGGCGGCTGGCCACCACGGTCGCCGCCGTCCGGGCCCGGCGCAGCCTGGACGAGATCGACGGCTGGCTGCCCGCGGCGGCCACCGCCCACCTGCGCAGCGGCGCGGAGATGGCGGCCCGGTTCGCCGCGTACCCGGGCGCGGTGGCCCGGGCCGCCGAGTTCGGCGCCGAGCTGGCCTTCGACCTCCAACTGGTCGCGCCGCAGCTGCCGGCGTACCCGGTGCCGCCGGGGCACACCGAGATGAGCTGGCTGCGCAAGCTGACCGCCGACGGGGCGCGGGAGCGCTACGGTCCGCCGCAGGCGCACCCGACGGCGTACGCGCAGCTCGACCACGAGCTGAACATGATCGAGGAGCTGGGCTTCCCCGGCTACTTCCTGGTGGTCTACGACATCGTCGCGTTCTGCCGTGCGCAGGACATCTACTGCCAGGGCCGGGGTTCGGCGGCCAACTCGGCGGTCTGCTACGCGCTGCGGATCACCAACGTGGACGCCGTCCGGCACCGGTTGCTCTTCGAGCGTTTCCTCGCCCCGGAGCGGGACGGCCCGCCGGACATCGACGTGGACATCGAGTCCGACCGCCGGGAGGAGGTGATCCAGCACGTCTACACCCGCTACGGCCGGGAGCACGCCGCCCAGGTCGCCAACGTCATCTCCTACCGGCCCCGGTCGGCGGTGCGGGACGTGGCCAAGGCGTTCGGCTTCTCACCCGGCCAGCAGGACGCCTGGAGCAAGCAGATCGACCGGTGGGGTTCGGTCGCGACGGTCGACGTCGAGGACATCCCCGAGCAGGTGGTCGAGTACGCCAACGAGTTGCAGACGTTCCCCCGGCACCTGGGCATCCACTCCGGCGGCATGGTGATCTGCGACCGGCCGGTGATCGAGGTCTGCCCGGTGGAGTGGGGGCGGATGCCCGGGCGCAGCGTGCTCCAGTGGGACAAGGACGACTGCGCGGCGGTCGGTCTGGTCAAGTTCGACCTGCTCGGCCTCGGCATGCTCTCCGCGCTGCACTACGGCTACGACATGATCGGCATGAGCCTGGACCTCGGCGACATGACGCTGGACGACCCGGAGGTCTACGACATGCTCTGCCGGGCGGACTCGGTCGGGGTGTTCCAGGTGGAGAGCCGCGCCCAGATGGCCACCCTGCCCCGGCTCAAACCCCGCGAGTTCTACGACCTGGTGGTCGAGGTGGCGCTGATCCGGCCCGGCCCGATCCAGGGCGGCTCGGTGCACCCGTTCATCCGGCGCAAGAACGGCCTGGAGCCGGTGACCTTCGCGCACCCGCTGATGCGCAACGCGTTGGAGAAGACCCTGGGCGTGCCGCTGTTCCAGGAGCAGCTGATGCAGCTCGCCATCGACCTGGCCGGCTTCGACGCGGCCGAGGCCGACCAACTGCGCCGGGCGATGGGCGCCAAACGCTCGGTCGAGCGGATGACCCGCATCGCCGACCGGCTCTACGCCGGGATGGCCGAGCGGGGCATCACCGGCGAGCTGGCCGACGACGTCTACCGCAAGCTCACCGCGTTCGCCAGCTACGGCTTTCCGGAGAGCCACGCGATGAGCTTCGCCTACCTGGTCTACGCCAGCTCCTGGCTCAAGCGCTACCACCCGGCGCCGTTCCTGGCCGCGCTGCTGAACGCCCAGCCGATGGGCTTCTACTCCCCACAGACCCTGGTGGACGACGCTCGCCGGCACGGGGTGGAGGTACGCCGCCCGGACATCAACGCCAGCGGGTCGAAGGCGGTGCTGGAGTCCACCCCGGACACCCGGTGGGGCAGCGGCCCGGGGGAGCCGCCGCACGCCTGGGGGCTGGGCGGCCCGGCGGTCCGGCTCGGGCTGTCCGGCGTGCGGACCCTCGGCGCCGAGGTGGCCGAGCGGATCGAGGCCGAACGGGCGACCGGTGGACCGTACCGGGACATGCCGGACCTGGCCCGGCGGGTCGGTCTCACCGCCGCGCAGCTGGAGGCGCTGGCCACCGCGGACGCGTTCGCCTGTTTCGGGCTGACCCGGCGGGAAGCGCTCTGGGCTGCCGGCGCGGCGGCCCAGGACCGGCCGGGTCGGCTGCCCGGCACGGTGACCGGCGCGGCGGCACCCACCCTGCCCGGGATGGAGGCGGTGGATCGGCTGGTCGCCGACGTGTGGGCCACCGGGCTGTCGCCGGAGAGCCATCCGGCCCGGTTCATCCGGGGTCAGCTCGACGTGCTCGGCGCGGTGCCGATCGCCCGGCTCGGCCGGGTGGAGCCCGGGCAGCGGATCCGGGTCGGCGGCATCGTCACCCACCGGCAGCGCCCGGCGACCGCGGGCGGGGTCACCTTCCTCAACCTGGAGGACGAGACCGGGATGCTCAACGTCACCTGCTCGCCGGGGCTGTGGCAGCGCTACCGGCGGGTGGCCCGGACCAGCGCCGCGCTGGTGGTCCGTGGGCGGCTGGAGCGGAACGAGGGGGTGACCAACCTCGTTGCCGACCGGCTGGACGCCATCGAGCCACCGGTCAGCCCCGCATCCCGTGACTTCCGCTGATTCAGTGATCCACATTACGGTTTCCGGCGCCGCCGAGCGGGAGACTCGTGCCGAGCGGGCAGAGCGGCCCGTGAGCCATGAGGGGAATGAACAGCGATGGGGAATCACACGTACACCGGTGGAATCGCCAACTCCCGGCGGACCCGGCTCGGCGCGGGCTGGATGCCGTCGCACCTCGCCGACCCTCGCGAGTACGAGGTGACCAACGGTCCGGTCGCCAACGAGCGGCGATCCCGCGCGGAGGACGAGGTCGAGGGCGGCGAGTCCTGACCGATGGACCGGGTGACTAGGCTCGACCGGGTGGAGCAGACCCGAGGCCGGTTCACCGGGCCGCCGCTGACCCCCCGTACCGCCGTGATCTGGTCGGTGCTCCGCGCCGAGCTGGACCGGCGCGGCGACGCCGAGCTCACCGTGCTGGACGTGGGCGGCGGCACGGGTGGCTTCGCCGTCCCGCTGGCCCGCGCCGGGCACCGCGTCACCGTGGTCGACGCCAGCCCCGACGCGCTGGCCGCGCTCACCCGCCGGGCCGCCGAGGCCGGGGTGGCCGACCGGATCGCCGCCGTGCAGGGCGATGGGGACGCCCTCGCGGGGCTGGTCGAGCCGGCCGGCGTCGACCTGGTGCTCTGCCACGCCGTGCTGGAGGTCGTCGACGACCCGGCGGCGGTGGTGGCCGCGCTGGCCACCGCGCTGCGCCCGGGCGGCGCGGCCAGCGTGCTGGTGGCCGGCCGGGCCGCCGCCGTGCTGGGCCGGGCGATGAACGGTCACCTGGACGTCGCGGCGGCGCTGGCCGCCGACCCGGCCGGCACCGCCGGACCACGGGACACGCTGCGCCGTCGCTACGACGCCTCGGGCGCCGCCGCGCTGCTCGGCGCCGCCGGGCTGGTGGTCGAGGAGATCCACGGGGTACGCGTGCTGGCCGACCTGCTGCCGGCCGCGGTGGCCGACGGGCAGTCGGCCGCGCTGGTGGAGCTGGAACGGGTGCTCGCCGCCCACCCCCCGTACCGGGATCTGGCCGCCCAGCTGCACCTGTTCGCCCGCCGGCCGGCATGACCGCCCTGCCGGGTGGGGCGCCGGCGCCGCTGGCCGTCCTCGATCCGGGTCACGGCGGGGGGCGCCTCGCTGACGTGCTGCCCAGCGCGCTGGCCGTGTTGGGCGTGCCCGGGTCGGCCGATCCGCTCGGGCTGGTCCCCGCGCTGGCCGGGGTACGCCGGGTCGCCGTGCTGCTGGTCGACGGGCTCGGCTGGTATCAGCTGCCGACCGTCGCCCCGTACGCGCCGATCCTCGCCGGGCTCGCCGCGACGGTGGGCCGGCCGCTCATCGCCGCTTTCCCGTCCACCACCCCGACCAGCCTGGCGACCCTCGGCACCGGCGTCGCCGCGGGCGCGCACGGGGTGCTCGGCTTCACCGTGCGGGTGCCCGGCACCGACCGGGTGCTGACCCACACCGACTGGGCCGCCGACCCGTCGCCGCTGCGCTGGCAGCCGGTGCCCACCCAGCTGGAACGCGCCCGCGCCGCGGGGGTGGCGGTGACCGTGGTGAGCCGGCCGGAGTTCGGCGGCAGCGGGTTGACCCTGGCCGCCAACCGGGGTGGCGACTTCCGGGGTGCAACCGGCGTGGACGCCGTGGCCGCCACCATGCTGGCCGCGCTGGCCGCCGGCCCCGGGCCCACCCTGGTCTCCGGCTACCACCCCGACCTCGATCGGCACGGCCACCTCGGCGGGGTCGACTCGGCGCCCTGGCGGATCGCCGCCAGCGAGGTGGACGCCCTGCTCACCCGGCTGGTCGACGGGCTGCCGCCGGACGCGGCGCTGCTGGTGACCGCCGACCACGGCCAGCTCAACGTGCCCATCACGCACCGCTTCGACCTGGACACCGATCCGCGGCTGCGCGCCGGTGTGCGGCTGGTGGCCGGCGAGGCCCGGGTGCGTTACCTGCATGTCGTACCGGGTGCGCTCGACGACGTGGTGGCCGCCTGGTCGGCGGTGCTCGGTGGCGCGGCGCGGGTCCGCACCCGGGACGAGGTGGTGGCCAGCGGCTGGTTCGGGCCGGTGCCCGAGGAGCACCTGGGTCGCATCGGTGATGTGGTGGTGAGCTGCAACGACACGTACGCGGTCCTGGCGACCCGCACCGAGCCGCCGATGGCGTCCCGGCTGGTGGCGTACCACGGGTCGGACACCGCCGCCGAGCTGACCGTGCCGCTGCTGGTGGTCTGCGGCTGAGCGACGGGTGGCACGCCCCGTCGGTCGCTGGTGATGTCGTACCCCCGGGTTAACCTGCCGGGATGGGCCGCAGCCAATCGTTGCCCCGGGGCGGCGATCCGCGCTTCGGGCCGGACGCCGACGACTCCGGCAGCCCGATCCTGCACGTCGACATGGATGCCTTCTTCGCCGCCGTCGAGGTGCGTCGCCGGCCCGAGTTGCGGGGCCGACCGGTGGTCGTCGGCGGCGTCGGGCCGCGCGGCGTGGTCAGCTCGGCCAGCTACGAGGCCCGCCGCTACGGCGTCCGTAGCGCGATGCCGACCAGCCAGGCCCGGGCCCGCTGCCCGAACGCGGTCTATCTGCCACCGGATTTCACCGCCTACACCCCCGCCTCCCGCGCCGTCATGCAGATCTTCCGGGACGTCACTCCGCTGGTCGAGCCGCTCTCCCTCGACGAGGCGTTCCTCGACGTGACCGGAGCCCGTCGGCTGTTCGGCTCCCCGGCCGCCATCGCCCGGCTGATCCGCCGCCGGGTCGCCGACGAGCAGGGGCTGACCTGCTCGGTCGGGGTGGCGCCGAGCAAGTTCGTCGCCAAGCTGGGTTCCACCCGGGCCAAGCCGGACGGCATGCTGGTCGTGCCCCCGGGGCAGGTGCTCGACTTTCTGCACCCCCTGCCGGTGGACGCGCTCTGGGGGGTGGGGGAGCGCGCCGCCGAGTCGCTGCGCCGGCTCGGCCTGTCCACCGTCGGCGACCTCGCCGAGGCCCCGGTGGGCATGCTCCGCCGGGCGGTCGGTGCGGCATCGGCGGCGCACCTGCACGAGCTGGCCTGGGGGCGGGACCCCCGCCGGGTCAGCCCTGAGCATGTCGACAAGTCGATCGGCGCCGAGGTGACCTTCGACGCCGACGTGGCCGACCCGGTGGAGATCCGCCGCGCCCTGCTCGCGCTCAGCGCGAAGGTCGGCGTCCGGTTGCGCGGCTCCGGGCAGGTGGGGCGCACCGTGACACTCAAGGTGCGGCTGGCCGACTTCCGCACCGTCAACCGCTCCCGCACCCTCGGCGTCCCCACCGACACCGCCCGCGAGATGTTCGACACGGTCTGGGCGCTCTACACCGCGCTGGACCCGGGCGAGCGGATCCGGCTCGTCGGTGTCCGGGTGGAGGGGCTCGCCCCGGCGCTGGGCGCGCCCCGCCAGCTCACCCTCGGCGCGCCCGAGCGTGGCTGGCGTGAGGCGGAAGCTGCCGCGGACGCCGCTGCTGCCCGATTCGGGCGGTCCGTCATAGGTCCGGCCAGTCTCCTGGGCGACCGTGACCCCCGTCGAAACGAAAATCCACCCCACCGGTAGGTCGTCCCGCTTTCCGACGCGCGACCCCCCTCGTAGACTTGCGGGTAAGCAGCCGGTTGGCTGCCACGGTCTGTCGGCCCGAGTGGGCCCGACCAACGTGACCGGGGAGGAGTGCCGTGCCGCTCTCGGAGCACGAGCAGCGGCTGTTCGAGCAGATCGAGCGGTCGCTTGCCGAGGACCCCAAATTCGCCTCGGCCGTGCGCGCCAGCGATCCGCGCTTCCACGCGCGGCGTCGCCTGCTCGTCGCTGCTGGCGTGATAATCGCTGGCTTGGCTCTACTGGTCTATGGCGCGGTGATCAAGACTCCACCGCTGGCGGTGGCGGGCTTTGTCGTCATGCTGGCCTCGGCCGCGTTCGCGGTGCAGTCGCACCGGCGGGCGCAGTCACCCGACCTGCACGTGGTGGGTGGCACGACCAGTCGTCGCCGTCCCCGCGGCGGCCGATCCGGTCGTCGGCCGTCGATCCTGGACCGCATGGAGGACAGGTGGCGGCAGCGCCCGGAGGGGCACCGCTGAGCCGGTCCCGCCGCTGAGGCGGGCCGTACGCCGCGACGAGCGGGTCGCCGGGATCAGTCCCGGCGACCGCTGACGTATCCGTGTGCCCATCGCACCGTAGGCGAAGCCGTGCGGCTTCCGGCGACCACCCGAAATCAAGTGACCATGAGGGCACCGCGGGGCGGAGAGCCCGGATGGCCCGGGACGACGGCCGATGGACCGCCACCCCGAGCCGGACGGACGTCGCTCAGCGGGCCGCCCGGTCGGCCAGCAGCCGACGCGGATTCCAGCGGAGCAGCCGGTACCGGGCCCGCCCGGTCAGCGCCACCATCCGGCCGGAGTTGTCCGCCAGGGCGGTCCGCCAGCGCAGCAGCACCGACGGCGGCAGCACGGTGGCGAGCAGTCGGGTCCGGCGGTTCGCCCGGGCGGCGAGCGCACCGCGGACCGCGCGCAGCGCCGGCACCAGCGGTTCACCGGTCAGCGGATCCCGCGCGTAACGGGCCCGCTCCTCAGCCCGGCCGAGCAGCCGCGCCGCGCCGACCGCCGCGGTGTCATCGCTGAAGGTCTCCCGGACCAGCCGGTCCGCGGTCGCCCGGGGTGTTTCGGTCCGGTCGACCCGGACCTGGAAGTCCACCAGCGTGTCGAGCAGCTCCGCCCAGGCGGCGTGCGCGTCCGCGCGAGCCCGGTTGGCATCCGGCCCGACCACCATCACACGCGTCCCGTCCACCGACGCGGTGTCGTTCGGAGCGGCGGTCATCGCAGCGTCCGCCGCCCGGCCACCCCGCCGTCGGCGCAGCGCCAGCCGGCGCAGTGCCGGCACCGCCAGCAGTGCCAGCAGGGCCAGCAGACCCGCCGTCCACCACGGCCACACCGGCGGCTGATCGGCCGGCGTCTCGCCGGCGACGGAGAGCCCCGAGTCGAGGTCCCGATCGGCGTTGTCCGGACCGGCCGGGCCGCCCGACGCGCCGGGGTCCGCCGTGGCGCCCGAGGTGCCGGGGTCTGGGCTGGATGGTTCTGGCGCGTCGATGTCCGGTGCCCAGGCCGACCGGGTCGAGCCCGGCACACCGTACGACGGCGTGGCGTCGAACGGCACCCAGCCGACCCCGTCGAAGTAGACCTCGGTCCAGGCGTGCAGGTTGAGGTTGGTCAGCGTGTAGGTGTCGCCGTCCCGCTTGCTGCCGTTGGTGAACCCGAACGCCACCCGGGCCGGGATGCCGGCGCTGCGCACCAGCCAGGCCATCGCCGCGGCGTACTGCTGGCAGTAGCCGACCTTGTTGGTCAGGAAGTTGACGATGTCCTCGCCGCTGCTGCCGCTCTCGGTGCTGAGCCGGTAGCTGAACCCGTTGTCCGCCGAGAAGTGCTGGTAGATCGCCAGCACCCGGTCGTAGTCGGTGCGCTTGCCCTGGACCAGGCCCTTGACCAGCTCCTCAACCTCGGGCACCGCCCCGGGAGTGGCGGTCAGCTGCCGGCGTACCGGATGGTCGGCCGGCAGCGGCTGTGCGGCCCGCAGCGCCGCCGGGGTGTACGTCGAGCGGATGTAGTCGAAGGAGTACTTCTTGCCCCGGGAGTTGTCCCGGTTGGAGAAGACGACCTGCTGGTTGGGGTCGTAGAGCCAGTTGCCGTTGAGGTCCTCGGTGCGCACCGGCTCGGCGTACACCGGCATCAGGGACATGCTCAGGCTTTTGGTGACCTCGACGGTCGCCTGGTAGCGGGCCTGCTGGACGCCCGGGCCAACCCGCTCGGTCGGGTCCGGCAGGTCCCGGTTGACCGGCCGGCCAATGGGGTTGCGCGCCTGGAACCCGTTCGTGCGCAGCTCGTCCGCGACGGCGTAGCGCAGGTAGAACGGACTCGGCTCGGACGTGGTCACCTTGACCAGGTCGGCCACCTCGGACTGGTTGAGCTGGCCGGCGAGCGAGGCGAACAGGTCGATCCGGCCCGATGAGCCCGCACCCGCGCGGCCGTTGCCGTTGCCCGTGCCGCCACCGAGCGTGTCGAGCAGCCCGCCCGTCATGCCCGGCACGGCCAGCGGCAGCGCCACGGCGATGGCCACCCCGACCACCGCGAGCCGGCGGCCGGCGGCGGCCAGGGGCGAGGCCTCCCACACGTCGACGTCGCGGCCGTCGCCGGTGAACCGGCGGCCGAACCGGCGGACCCGGTCGACGTTGTCGGTGACCAGCAGCCAGAGGTACCCGGCGGCGCCCACCACGAACGGCACCGGGGGGACGCTGTCGACGTAGACGGCGACCGGCACCGAGTAGATCGCGAGCATCGGCAGCCCGGCCAGGGCGGGCCGGCGCAGACCCACCGCCAGCACATCGACCAGTACGGCCACCCCGCCGACGCCGAGCACGGTGATGAACAGCAGGGGGTCGGTGTCCGGTACCTCCACGCCGTACGAGCGCATGTCCTGCATGGAGCCGGTGAACAGCTCGGCGAAGTACCCGAACGTGCCCGGCGTGGGCAGGAAGGTGAGCAGCTCCCCGCCGCTGGGGAACAGCCAGGTCAGGGCGAGCACCAGGGCGGCCAGCATGCCGAGGACCTGACCCCACAGCGGCGCCCGGACGAGCCGGGTCAGCGCGGCGACCCCGGCCACTATCGCGACCGCGATCGCGGACTGGACGAGCCACGTCCAGCTCTGGAAGATGGCCGACAGCGGGGCGGCGGCGAGAAGGGTGGCGGCGGCCGCCACCGGACCGATGTTCCGACTGGCGATCATGAGGGGAGCCTTCCGTTCATCGCACGCCGCCGGCGACCGTCTCGGCCAGCGCGGCGCGCAGGGCGAACCCCTGCGGGCCCCGGCCGGCCTGCGGCCAGAGCGCCGGCAGTCGGCTGCCGTGGTCGACGCCGACCACCCGCCAGCCGCTGTGCAGCATGGCGAGCGCGGCGGCGCCGTGCACGTGCTCCGCCTCGGCCCGGGCCTTCTCGGGCAGGCTGAGCCAGGTGGAGCTGTTCAGCAGGAAGCCGACGCAGGTGGCGCCGTTGCCCCGCAGCCCGGCCAGCAGCTCGGCCTCGGCCACGCTCACCGCGCCGAACAACCCGATGATCAGACCGCCGTCGGCGCGCTGCCGGACCCGCTGCACCAGGCCGGCCACCTCGGCCCGCTGGTCCAACCGGACCTCGGCGAGGTGGTCGAGCAGGGCACCGTCGCCACCGGCCTCCGAGGCGTCCACGTCGACCCCCGAGCCGGTGACCAGCCGCAGCTTGTAGCCGGCCTGCCGCAGGTGTACCGCGATGCTCGCGGCTGCGGAGACGGCCCACTCGAAGCTCGCCGTCGGCCCGTCGCCGCGGTGGCCGTACGCGCGGGTGTCCAGCACGACCGTGGCCCGGCTCTCCCAGGGCTGCTCCTCGCGGCGCACCATCAGCTCACCGGTGCGGGCGGTGGACTTCCAGTGCACCCGGCGCAGGTCGTCGCCGCGCCGGTACTCCCGGGTCGCCGCGTCGTCCTCGCCGTGCACCGCCACCGAGCGGGCCCGGCTGTCGCCGCTGCCGGCGTACTCACCGGGGAGCCGGACCGACGGCAGCGGAGTGACCTGCGGGATGACCGTCAGGTGGTCGGTGCTGGGGAACGCCCGGCTGAGCTCACAGAGACCGAACGGGTCGGTCATCCGGACCACCAGTGGGCCCACGTCGTAGCGGCCCCGCACGTCGGCCCGCACGGTGTACGCCACCGAGCTGGCCTGGTGCGCGCCCAACCGCTCCAGCACCACCCGGGGCCGGCTGCCCAGGGCGTACGGCAGCCGGTCCTCCAGCAGCAGGGTGCCGGTCGGCAGCCGGGAGAGGTTCTGCAGGCGCAGCACCACCCGGGAGTTGGCCCCGACCGGCACACGGTGCGGATCCAGCGATCGGTTGCAGGCCAGCTTGTAGCGGCTGCGCCCGACGTAGGCGGCGGCCAGCAGCGGCAGGATGCCCAGCAGCACGGCCACCCGGAGCAGATCCTTCTCGCCCAGGATGCCGGCCGAGATCGCCGCCGCGACCGCGGCGGCGAGGAACGAGCGCCCGCGGGTGGTCAGCCCGCGCAGCCCGGCACGCACGTCACGGCCTCCGCGGCTCGTAGGGCGCGCGACCGTTGCCGGTGGCGGGCCGGGTGTCGTAGGGGGAGCGCTGCCGGTCGTGTGGCAACGGCAGTCGGTGCACCAGCTCGGAGACGATCGCGTCGGTGGTGCGGCGGGCGAGCTGGGCGTCGGCGGTCGGGATGATCCGGTGCGCGAGCACCGGCACCGCGAGAGCCTGCAGATCGTCGGGGAGGACGTAGTCGCGCCCCTCGAGGGCGGCGACCGCCCGGGCGGTGCGCAGCAGCTGCAGGGTCGCCCGGGGGGAGGCGCCCAGACGCAGGTCGGGGGCTTCGCGGGTGGCGGTGACCAGGTTGATGGCGTACTGCTTTACCGCGTCCGCGACGTGCACCTTCCGGACCGTGGCGATGAGCTGCCGGACGATGTCCGCGTCGGAGACCGGACGCAGCTCGTTCAGTGGGTCCGTGGCGCCGTGCCCGTCCAGCATCGCCAGCTCGGCGCCGGCGTCCGGGTAGCCCATCGCGATCCGGGCGGTGAACCGGTCGCGCTGCGCCTCGGGCAACGGGTAGGTGCCCTCCATCTCGATCGGGTTCTGGGTGGCGATGACCATGAACGGGGTCTGCAGCTGGTATGTCACCCCGTCGACCGTGACCTGCCGCTCTTCCATGCACTCCAGCAGCGCCGACTGGGTCTTCGGCGAGGCCCGGTTGATCTCGTCGCCGACGACCAGGTTGGCGAAGACGGCACCGGGGCGGAACTCGAAGTCGTGCGTCTCCTGGTTGTAGACGCTGACGCCGGTGACATCGCTCGGCAGCAGGTCGGGGGTGAACTGGATCCGCCGCACCGTGCAGTCGATGGACCGCGCGAGGGCCTTGGCCAGCTTGGTCTTGCCGACGCCGGGGACGTCTTCGATGAGGAGGTGGCCCTCGGCGAGCAGGACGGCCAGGGCCAGCCGCACGGTGGCGGTCTTACCCTCGATGACCTGCTCGATGTTGGCCACGATGGCCTCGCTGGCGGCGCGGAACTCGTCGTGCGGCAGCAAGCCGCCCACCTCGTCCCAGGTCTGTTGTGTCACGGGCCTCCTCCTCGTCGCCGTCACTGCAGCTCTGTATAGAGCACCTGGACCCGCCGTTGGGTTCGCGACGTCGAGCCTCGTTTGCCGCAGAAATCTCACTGGCCTCTCAGGCTAACCATGTTTGTCGTTAACGCCGACCCCCGCAGGTAGTCCGTCGGTTACGCACCGATATTCGCCAACTCGGGCGATCGGACCCGGCTCGTCCCGGGCCACGCCAGCCAGGCCCGGCGGCGAGGTACACTGCCGGGCATGGCCGGAGCTTTCCTGCTTCTTACCGGGCCGTGCTGATGCGCTGAACGCGCGACAGCACGGCGGCCCCTCCTGCGCGAGGGGCTTTTTTGTGCCCGTCGCCGGCCGGCCCGGTGGCGCCGAGACGAAGCGAAGCTGAGCGAGGAGAGACCATGAGTGAGGCAGCCGCACCGGCGGGCGACATCCCCCCGTTCCGGTACACCGCGGCCCTGGCCGACGAGATCGAAAACCGTTGGCAGGACATCTGGGCGCGCGAGGGCACGTTCCACGCCCCGAACCCGACCGGCCCGCTGGCCGACCCGGACCACCCCCGGGCCGGTGCGGAGAAGCTGTACGTGCTGGACATGTTCCCCTACCCCTCCGGCGCCGGCCTGCACGTCGGCCACCCGCTGGGCTACATCGGCACCGACTGCTTCGCCCGCTACCAGCGGATGGCCGGGCGCAACGTGCTGCACGCGATGGGCTTCGACGCGTTCGGCCTGCCCGCTGAGCAGTACGCGGTGCAGACCGGCACGCATCCGCGGACCACCACGGTGGCGAACATCGAGCGGTACAAGGCGCAGCTGCGCCGGCTGGGGCTGGCGCATGACGAGCGTCGCTCGGTGGCCACCATCGACACCGACTTCTACCGCTGGACCCAGTGGATCTTCCTGCAGATCTTCAACTCCTGGTACGACCGGGACGCCGGGCGGGCGCGGCCGATCGCCGAGCTGATCGCCGAGTTCGAGGGCGGTAACCGGCCGACTCCGGACGGCCGGGCCTGGGCCGAGCTGAGCATCGCCGAGCGCCGGCAGGTCGTCGACGACCACCGGCTGGCGTACGTCTCGCAGGCCCCGGTGAACTGGTGCCCGGGGCTGGGCACCGTGCTGGCGAACGAGGAGGTCACCGCCGACGGCCGCTCCGAGCGGGGCAACTTCCCGGTCTTCAAGCGCAACCTGAAGCAGTGGATGATGCGGATCACCGCGTACGGTGACCGGCTGCTGGACGACCTGGGCAGCCTGGACTGGCCCGAGGCGATCAAGCACTCGCAGCGCAACTGGATCGGCCGCTCCACCGGCGCGCACATCGACTTCCCGACCGCCGGCGCGCCCGTGCGCGTGTTCACGACCCGGCCGGACACCATCTTCGGCGCCACCTACATGGTGCTGGCGCCCGAGCATGAACTGGTCGACACGCTGGTGCCGACCGCCTGGCCGGAGGGGACGCGGGACGCCTGGACCGGCGGGCACGCCAGCCCGCGTGCGGCCGTCGAGGCGTACCGCAAGGCGGCGGCGGCCAAGACGGACATCGAGCGGCAGGCCGACACCAAGGAGAAGACCGGCGTCTTCATCGGGGCGTACGCCACCAACCCGGTCACCGACGGGCAGATCCCGATCTTCATCGCCGACTACGTGCTGGTCGGCTACGGCACCGGCGCGATCATGGCGGTGCCCGCACAGGACCAGCGGGACTGGGCGTTCGCCGAGGTCTTCGAGCTGCCCATCGTGCGGACCGTGCAGCCGTCGGAGGGCTTCGACGGTAAGGCGTACACCGGGGACGGTCCGGCGATCAACAGCGCGGCGCCCGAGCGCGGCCTGGACCTGGACGGCCTGGGGGTCGCCGACGCCAAGTCGACGATCATCGCCTGGCTGGAGGCGAACGGGCACGGGGCCGGCGCGGTGACCTACCGGCTGCGCGACTGGCTGTTCTCCCGGCAGCGCTACTGGGGTGAGCCCTTCCCGATCGTCTACGACGAGACCGGCGCGGCGATCGCCCTGCCGGACGAGATGCTGCCGGTCGAGCTGCCGGAGGTGGACGACTTCTCGCCGAAGACGTTCGACCCGAACGACGCCGACTCGAACCCGGAGACGCCGCTGTCGCGTCGCCGCGACTGGGTCGAGGTGGAGCTGGACCTGGGTGACGGGCCGAAGCGCTACACCCGGGAGACCAACGTGATGCCGCAGTGGGCCGGCTCCTGCTGGTACGAGCTGCGCTACCTGGACCCGACCAACAGCGAGCGGTTCGTCGGCGCCGAGAACGAGCGGTACTGGATGGGCTCGCGCGGCGAGGGCGACTGCGGGGGGACCGACCTGTACGTCGGCGGCGCCGAGCACGCCGTGCTGCACCTGCTGTACGCGCGGTTCTGGCACAAGGTGCTGTTCGACCTGGGGCACGTGTCGTCGTTCGAGCCGTTCCGCAAGCTGTTCAACCAGGGCATGATCCAGGCGTACGCGTACACCGACTCGCGCGGCAGCTACGTGCAGGCCGAGGAGGTCATCGAGCGCGACGGCGCCTACTACCTGGACGACGTGGTGGTCAACCGCGAGTACGGCAAGATGGGCAAGTCGCTGAAGAACGTGGTGACCCCCGACGACATGTGCGCCGCGTACGGCGCCGACACGTTCCGGGTGTACGAGATGTCGATGGGCCCGCTGGAGGTGTCCCGCCCGTGGGAGACCCGGGCGGTGGTCGGGTCGTACCGGTTCCTGCAGCGGGTCTGGCGGGCGGTGATCGACGAGGAGACCGGTGCGCTGCGGGTCACCGACGAGCCGGCCGACGAGGCGACCCGCCGGCTGCTGCACAAGGTGATCCACGGGGTCCGCGGCGACATGGACGGCATCCGGTTCAACACCGCGATCGCGAAGCTGATCGAGCTGACCAACGGGCTGACCCGGCTGTCGGCGACGCCGCGCGAGGTGGCCGAGCCGCTGGTGCTGATGGTGGCGCCGTTCGCCCCGCACGTCGCCGAGGAGCTGTGGCGTCGGCTGGGCCACGACACGTCGCTGACGTATGTGGACTTCCCGACGGCCGACCCGGCGCTGCTGGTGGTGGACACGGTCACCTATCCGGTGCAGATCAACGGCAAGGTGCGTGGCCGTATCGAGGTTCCGGCCGACTCGTCCGAGGAGACCGTCCGCGCGGCCGCGCTGGAGGCGGTGGCCGCCGCCCTGGCCGGTAAGGAACCTCGCAAGGTCATCGTCGTCCCGGGCCGGGTGGTCTCGGTCGTCGCCTGACACTGTGACGAGCGTTATGACTCAGAGGTATAAATATGCCTCTGAGTCATAACGCTCTCCGGCGCGCACGCGCCGCCGGGCGCGGCACGCCGCCTCCGCGGGCGCGGCAGGCCGGTTATTCGACGTGCGGCACCGCCTCAGGCGGTCAACGCCGTGACCACGGCGGGGCGGTGGGTGAGCAGCCAGTCCTGCCAGCGGCGTACCCCCTCGACCGCGCCCAGGTCGCGCAGTCGGCGCATGGCCGGCTCGTCGCGGTCGGCGCCGGCGTCGATGGTCCGCCAGGTGCTCTCGATCTGGTCGAGCATCAGGCCCACCAGCTCGTGGCGAGGCAGTGCCGGACGGACGGGCGCGCCGCACGCCGCGTCGTAGGCGTCGCAGAGCACGCGGCACCGCCGGCCCAGCTCGGTCGGATCGGCGCCCTCGCCCAACGCCGCCCAGTGCCAGCCGGCGAACGCCACGTCCTCGATCCTTCGGCCCGGCCGGGCCAGGTCCCAGTCGAGGAAGGTCACCGGCAGCGGTCCGGCCGGGGAGTCCCGGTACACCGTGTTCTTCGGGGACAGGTCGCGGTGGCACACCGTCTCGGCGTCGCCGGCCAGCGCGGTGCCCGCACACGCGTCGTGCAGCCGCCGGATCAGCTCGGCCAGCCGCACCAGCGCCGGGTCGGCGAAGAAGGTGGGATCCTCCCGGTCCCGCCACGGCACCCGACCCGCGACGTAGCTGAGGATCTGCCGGCCGTGGGCGTCGACGCCCAGGTAGTGGGGCGCGAGGTCCGCGTCCACCCCGGCCAGGTGGCGCAGCAGCGCGCCGACGAAGTCCAGGTTGGCCGGCGGCGTACGCCGTACCGTGTCACCGACCCGGACCACCTCGGCCACGAAGCCGCCCGCGAGCCGCTGCTCGCCGGGCCCGTCGGTCCGGCTCACGGTCGGCTCACCACCGGCCGGCGCCGCCGCTCGGCGCGCCACCACCGGGAGATCAGCACCACGCTGGCGATCAGGCCGAGGCTGGCCGGGGCGGCGGCGTACCAGTTGATGTGGCCGGGGGAGCTGACCGCCGCGCCGATCGCGGCGTAACCGAAGGCGGTCGGGGCGGAGGCGATCACGCTGCCGGCCAGGAACGGCAGCATCCGGGCTCCGGTGGTGCCGTAGCCGTAACTGACCAGCCCGAAGCCGGCGATCGGCAGCAGCCGGACGGTGATCACGCCGAGCACGCTCTGTCGGGCGAACCAGCCGTCGAGGCGGGCCAGCCGGCCGCGGACCCGCTCGGCGACGAACTCCCGGCCGAGCAGCCGACCGACCGTGAACCCGACCGCCGCCGCCACCAGCGCGGCGCCCAGGGCGTACGCGGCGCCCTCCAGCGGACCGAAGATGGCGCCGGCGGCGAGCGTGATGAACGTCCGGGGGACCAACGCGACCAGCAGCAGCGCGCCGCCGAGGACCGCCGCCACCGGGGCGAGGTCGCCGAGCCGGTCAGCCAGCTGCGGCAGCCGCGCCGGATCCGGCCGGGGCGCCAGGAGCAACAGCAGCGCGCAGACGCCGATCAGCAGCACGAGCAGGGCGAACCGGACGGCCGACGGCTGCCGGAGCAGCCGCCGGACGGCCCGGATCATGCCCGGGCGGCGGCCACTGCGGCGCGGCGCTCGTTCCGGAGCCGGTCCGACCAGGTGTCGTCCAGCGGCGGGAGCTGGTGCGCGCCGGTGGCCCAGCGCAGCAGCAGGTCGGCCAGGGCCGGGTTGCGGGCCAGTGCGGGCCCGTGCGAATACGTGCCGAGCAGCTTGCCGCGCCAGGCGCCCTCGGTGCTGCCGTCGTTGCCGACCCCGGCGGTCACCCGGGCCAGCGGCGCGACCTCCGGGCCGAGGTGGGTGCGGCCGCCGTGGTTCTCGAAGCCGGTCAGCGCGGGCAGGCCCAGCCGCGGATCGATCTCGCCGGCCAGCTCGCCGACGGCCCGGCTCGGGCCCCGGTCGGACTGCAGGTCGAGCAGCTCAAGGCCGCGGCACTGCACACCCTTGGCGAAGAACGACATGCCGAGCAGCTGGTAGCCGGCGCAGACGCCGAACACCACCGAGCCCTGGGCGACCGCCCGGTGCAGACCGCCGTCGGCGATCAGCCGCTGCGCGCCCAGCGCCTGCGGACCGTCCTCGCCGCCGCCGACCAGGTAGATGTCGGCGGTCGCGGGCAGCCGCTGGTCGGAGCGGACCTCCATGACCTCGACCGGCATGCCGCGCTGGCGCGCCCGTTGGGCGAGGATCAGGGCGTTGCCCCGGTCGCCGTAGGTGGAGAGCAGGTCGGGGTAGATCCAGACGATGCGCAGGCTCTCAGTTGACACGGTCCAACTCCGCTCGGATGTCCTGGAACGCGGTGTAGTTCGCGATGACCTCCAGCCGCCCGGGCGGGACCGACCGGATCGCGTCGTCGAAGGTGCGCACGTGCTGGAACGGCACGTCGTTGACGTTCAGCCGGACCGCCAGGTCGTACGCCCGGTCGCCGGTGATCAGCACCTGCCGGCCGCGCAGCGGGGCGAAGTCGACGTCGAAGAGCCAGGAGGTGTCCAGCCCGTCGGGGTCGCGCGCGTTGATGGAGAGCAGGGTGGGCGCCTCGTCGGCCATGTCGAAGGCCTCCAGCCAGCTGGCCGGGTTCTTGGCCAGCAGCAGCCGGATGTTGCGCCCGTCCTTGTCCACCTGCGCGTAGCGGCCGGCGACCGACGTGACGATGCCGAGTCGGGACACCGCGTCGACCGGGCGGACGCCGAACTCGGCGGCCACGGCCAGCGCGGTCGCCGCGTTGCCGAGGTTGACCTTGCCGGGCAGTTGGAGGGAGACCTTGTGCCAGGCGCCGGTGGGGTCGAGCACGCCCTCGTCCTCGACGACCCACTGCGGCTCCGGCCGGCGCAGTGCGCAGCCGGTGCACCACCACTGGTCGCCGGAGCGCTGGATGGTGGAGCCGCACTCGGGGCAGACCCAGGAGTCGTCGTGCCAGCGCTGGCCGGCGCTGAACCAGGTCACGTGCGGCGGGTTGATGCCGCGGGCGGGGTCGGCCGGCGGGGTGGCGGCCCAGACGACCATCGGGTCGTCGGCGTTGGCCACCACCCGCACGTCGGTGTGCCGGACCAGCGCCGCGCGCCAGAGCTGCGCCATCATGGCGACCTCCTTGGCCCGGTCGAGCTGGTCGCGGGAGAGGTTCAGCAGCGCGACCACGTGCGGCTCGGTCGCCTCCAGCACCTGGGCGAGGTAGTGCTCGTCGACCTCCAGCACCGCGTACGGGGTGCTGCCGGCCTTGGCGAGCGCCGAGGTGTGCCCGCTGGGCATGTTGGCGCCGAACGAGTTGGTGGCGACCCGGCCGAGCACGCCGACCGCGGCGGCGGCCAGCCGGGTGGTGGTGGTCTTGCCGTTGGTGCCGGAAACGAGCGCGATCGCGCGCCCGGCCGACAGGTGGGCCAGCAGGTCCGGGTCGATCTTCAGCCCGATCCACCCGCCGATCACCGAACCGTCGCCACGGCCGGCCGCCCGGGAGAGCGCCGCGGCGGTCCGTGACACGGAGCTGGCCACCTTGGCCCGTAGGGGCATTTTCGCGTCCGTCACGCGAGCGAGGTTACCGGACCACCCACCCCACCAGATCGCCGCCGACGGCGAACCGTTCGGTTGTGGTGCGGACTCGGGTGGCCGAGTCGGCTTCCACCGGACGGAGTCGATCAATGTCGGAAAGCGGACCACGCCGGGCGGCGGTCCGGGCCCTCCACTCCGCCCCACCCCCTGTGACGTGCGGTTTTGCCCACGGATAGGGCGCGCCACGCGGTCGATTCTGGTTGCAGGTGGAGGGAAGTGGAGTAGAGTGGGGCCCAATGGTGAGGCCGGGAGGGCTCACCGGCCCGGGGGGTCAGCGGCGCCGCGAACGCCGCTTAAGGGCGAGGGGGTAGGGCCGGTGTTTCTCGGCACCCACACTCCGCGCCTGGACGACAAAGGCCGGTTGATCCTTCCGGCCAAGTTCCGGGACGAGCTGGCGGGGGGTGTCGTGATCACCAAAGGGCAGGAGCGCTGCCTCTACGTCTTTCCGACGCCCGAGTTCCAGCGGATCGCGGAGCAGTTGCGCGCGCAACCGATGACGCACAAGGCGGCCCGGGCCTACAGCCGGGTCTTCTTCGCCAGCGCGCACGACGAGGTGCCGGACAAGCAGGGCCGGGTCACGATCCCAGCCCACCTGCGGGCGTACGCCGCACTCGACCGCGACCTGGTCGTGATCGGCGCGAGCACGCGGGTGGAGATCTGGGACCGGGTCGCCTGGGAGACCTACCTCGCCGAGAGTGAAGACGACTTCGCCGACATCGAGGAGGGGGTGCTGCCCGGCGGTCTGTAGGGCGGGACGGCGCCCGACGTACTGCGAGATCTCCAGCCGCTTTCGAGTTCCTGGCATCCCTTCCCCGGTGCCAGGCGCACGATCCAGTCATCGGGCCGAGCCCGGTGCCCGGCGGGAGCGGATGGGGATCTGGCGGTACGACGGCGGCGCCGTCCGACGGCAGGCGCATGAACGAACGGACGTTTCAACCAGTGGGGGTCATCATGGGGGAGCTGCGCGGCACGCACGTGCCGGTGCTGCTCGAGCGGTGTCTCGAGCTGCTGGCCCCCGCGCTGGGTCGGGGCGGCCGGACGGTGCACGTCGACGCGACGCTCGGCCTGGCCGGGCATGCGGAGGCGGTGCTGGAGGCGCACCCGGAGACGGTCCTGATCGGGCTCGACCGGGACACCGAGGCGCTCGCCCACGCACGGGTCCGGCTGGCCCGTTTCGCCGACCGGGTGCACCTGGAGCACGCCGTCTACGACGAGCTGCCCGAGGTGCTGGACCGGCTGGGCTATCCGGGCATCGACGGGATCCTGTTCGACCTGGGTGTCTCGTCGCTGCAACTAGACGCGCCCGACCGCGGGTTCGCGTACGCCCAGGACGCTCCGCTGGACATGCGGATGGACCAGACCCGGGGGGTGACCGCCGAGGAGGTGGTCAACACCTACGGCCATCCGGACCTGGCCCGGGTGCTGCGGGTCTACGGCGAGGAGAAGTTCGCCGGCCGGATCGCCTCGGCGATCATCCGGGAGCGGGAACGCGCCCGGATCACCTCGTCCGCGCGGTTGGCGGAGCTGGTCAGGGACTCCATTCCGGCACCAGCCCGACGAACGGGCGGACACCCGGCAAAGAGAACGTTTCAGGCTTTGCGGATCGAGGTAAACAAGGAGCTGGCAGCGCTGGAGTCAGCGCTGCCGTCCGCGCTCGACGCACTGACCGTGGGCGGTCGCATGGTGGTCCTGTCCTACCACTCGCTGGAGGACCGGCTCACCAAGGTGGCGCTCGCGGACCGGGTCCGCAGTAAGGGCCCGATCGACCTCCCGGTCGAACTGCCCGGGTCCGGTCCGACGTTCCGGCTGCTCAGCCGGGGCGCCGAACTGCCCGGGGAGGCGGAGGTCGCCGCGAACCCGCGAGCCGCCTCGGTGCGGTTGCGGGCCGCGGAGCGACTCGACCCGAACGCGACACAGCAGGGGCGGACCGACCGCGAACGGTCCCGCCGACGGGTGAAGGCGATGCACCAACCGGGGACGGGGTCCGCGGGATCCGTGGGGGATCCAGGGACGCCGGGGGACGACAGAGGGACGGATGTAGAGGGGGAGGGACATGAACATTGACAAGCGCGAGCGTCGGGACGTCACCGGCGCCGGGCAGCGCACACCGCGGTCGGGGGGCCGGACCGCGGCGGAGCGGGCGCCGCGCGGGGGCAACGGTACGCCACGCATCGATCGAGTGAACCGGCAGGGGGAGGCTCGCGCCCGGGGGGCGCGCGAGTTCCCGACCCAGGGCACCGCCGCGCTGCGCCCGGCCGCGAAGGCCGGCGTAGCCGCCACCGCCCGCCCGCCCCGGCTGCGGGTGGCGCCACCGCCTCCGGTGTCGGTGCCGCGCGCGCCGTTCGCGGCGCTGATCGTGGTCCTGGTGGTCGGCGGGGTGCTGGGCATCCTGGCGGTCAACACCAAGATCAACGAGAATGCGTTCCGGCTGGAGAAGCTGCAGGAGCAGCAGGCCCGGCTGGACCTGGAGAAGCAGCAGCTGGACAAGCAGATCGCCGAGGCCAAGGCGCCGGGCAACCTGACTGCCCAGGCGCGACGGCTGGGCCTGGTGGACGCCGGCGAGCCGGCGTACATCCGGCTGCCGGACGGCCGGACCATCGGCGTACCGAAGCCGGCGACCGGCGAGCCGTCGGTGACCAGCCAGCAGGGCTCTGGAGGCTGACCCGTGCCACCGAGGTCGGACGAGCCGCGCCGGGATCCCAAGGGGTCCCGGCGCGGCTCTTCACCTGACGCCGGCCCCAGGGACGGGGAGCCGCGCGCCAGCGAGCCGGGCATGGGGGGCATCTCCGGCGCCCGGGCGTACACCCCGAGGGGTCGGACCATCCGCGAGGAGCGCGGCACGCCGCCGCGCAGCGGGGGCGCCGAGCAGCGGCGTACGCCGCGCAGCACCCGGTCCGGCGACCCGTTCCGGCCGGCGTTGCAGGTGCTCGACGGAGGCCGGGCCGCCGCCCGTTCCGGCCGGCGGGACGCCCCGGCAGCGGGACGCGGCGGGGTCGTGCGCACCGTCGCGCCCCGTACCCCCCGTGGCCCGGCCGGCGACGAGCCGCCGCCGCGCCGACGGACCACGCCGCGCGCGCCGCGCCGCGCCGACCGCCCGGCGGCCCGGCGGCCGTCCCGCAAGCCGCCGCGACCGCCGAAGCTGGCCGACCCGCGGCTGCGGCTGCGACTCGGCACCGCCCTGACCCTGGCGCTGTTCGCCGCCATCGGGATCCGGCTGATCTTCCTTCAGGCGGTGGACACCCCGGCGTACGCCGGCGGCGGCGTCGCCGACCGGACCCGCACGGTCGAGCTGCCCGCGCCGCGCGGCGCGATCTACGACCGCACCGGCGAGCCACTGGCGCACAGCGTCGAGGCGCGGTACGTGTTCGCCGACCCGACCGAGATCGAGGACTCCGCCGCCACCGCGAAGGCGCTCTCCCCGCTGCTCGGCATCCCGGCGTCGAGGCTCACCGAGCTGATGAAGCCCCGCAAGCTGGAGAACGGCAACCCGTCCCGGTTCGAGTACCTGGCCCGGGGGGTGGAGATCCCGAACGCCAAGCAGGTGCTGGCGCTCGAGCTGCCCGGCATCGGGGTGCACCGCGACGAGCGCCGCGAGGTGCCCGGCGATGACCTGGCGGCCAACCTGATCGGCTTCACCAGCCAGGACATGGTCGGGCTGGAGGGGCTGGAGGCCCGCTACGACGAGCTGCTCGCCGGGCAGGACGGCAAGCGGGTGTACGAGGCCGGCCTCGGTGACCTCGCCGCGCCGATCCCGGGCGGCTACAGCCGGACCACGCCGGCCAAGCCGGGCAGCTCGATAGCCCTCACCACCGACCGTGACCTGCAGTTCCGCACGCAGCAGATCCTCAGTGCGGGGATGGGGCAGCAGCGCGGCGCCACGGCCGCGGCGGTGATCATCGACGTGCCCACCGGCGAGGTGCTGGCCCAGGCCAGCCACCCCACCTACAACGCGGCGAAGCCGATCCCGAGCGATCCGGTCGCCCGGGAGGACGCGGCGACCAGCTTCGTGGTCGACCCCGGCTCGGTGCACAAGGCGATCACGTTCGGCGCGGCGTTGCAGGAGGGGGTGATCACCCCGGACACCACGCTGCCGATCGCGAACAGCATCAAGAAGGGCGACACCTGGTTCTCCGACACGCACTTCGCCAACGGCCGGCGGATGAGCGTGCCCGGGATGCTCGCCTACTCGTCGAACGTCGGCACCATCACCATCGCCGACAAGCTCGGCCGGGACCGGTTGATCGACTACCAGAAGCGGTTCGGGCTTGGCCAGCCCACCGGTGAGGGGGTGCCCGGCGAGGCCAGCGGCCGGCTGCTGCCGGCCGACGAGTGGAGCGGGTCGTCGGCCGGGTCGGTGCCGATCGGGCACAGCGTCGACGCCACGCCGCTGCAGATGGCCGCCGCGTACGCCGCCATCGCCAACGACGGCACGTACGTCCAGCCGCACCTTGTCAAGGAGACGATCGGCCCGGACGGCAAGCGCACTCCCGCGCCGGCCCCGGTGACCCGCTCGGTGCTCAGCCCGCAGAACGCGGCGGCGCTGCGCACCATGCTGGAGGCGGTCACCACGGTCGACGGCGCCACCGGCGTGGGCGCGGCGGTGCCCGGCTATCGGATCGCCGGCAAGACCGGCACCGGCTGGCGGCTGGTGGACGGCAAGAAGCAGCCCGGCGAGGTGTCCTCGTTCATCGGCATGGCTCCCGCGGAGAAGCCCCGGTACGTGATCGCCGTCTTCGTGTACGCGCCCGCCGGTGGGGGTGCCGCCATCGCCGTGCCGGCGTTCCGCGACATGATGCAGTTCACGCTGCGTCACTACCGCGTACCGCCGTCCACCGGCGGCTCGGCGCCCAAGTTCGTGGTCTATCCGCGCTGAGCAGCGACGGCGAGACATCATCGGTGAGTGCCGAAGAACCACCGGGGCGGCTGTGCGGCCGGAACCGTGCGACCGGGTAGGGTCTGACGCCGTGCCCGGCAATCCACGTCCACGTACCGTGACCGGAGTCCGGCTCGGTGATCTCGCCGTCCGGCTCGCCGTCGACCTGCCGGCGGACGCCGCCGGGGTGGTCGTCACCGGGGCGACCCACGCCAGCCAGGAGGTCCGCCCCGGCGACCTGTACGCGGCGCTGCCCGGCGCCCGCCGGCACGGCGCGGAGTTCGCCGCCGGCGCCGCCGCGGCGGGCGCGGTGGCTCTGCTGACCGACCCGGCCGGCGCCGAGCTGGCGGCGGAGACCGGCCTGCCCGCTCTCGTGGTGCCCGACCCCCGCGCGGTGCTCGGCGAGCTGGCCTCGGCCGTCTACGGCGACCCGACCGCGGAGCTGACCGTGATCGGCGTGACCGGCACCGCCGGAAAGACGTCCACGGCATACCTGATCGAGTCGGGGCTGCGCGCCGCCGGGCACACCACCGGGTTGATCGGCACCGTCGAGACCCGGCTCGGTGACCTGGTGATCGACAGCGTTCGCACCACCCCCGAGGCGACCGACCTGCACGCCATGCTGGCCACCGCCCGCGAGCGGGGGGTCACCGCGGTGGTCATGGAGGTCTCCAGCCACGCGCTGGCCATGGGCCGGGTGGGCGGTGTCCGGTTCGCCGTCGGCGGTTACACCAACTTCGGCTCCGACCACCTGGACTTCCACGCCGACAGCGCCGACTACTTCGCCGCCAAGGCGCAGCTCTTCGACGGCCGGTGCGCGGTCGAGGTGCTCAACCACGACGACCCGGCGCTGAAGCCGCTGTACCGGCCGGCCACGATCAGCTACTCGGCCGCCGGCGACCCGGCCGCGACCTGGTGGGCCGACGGCGTGGATGGCGAGGGGTACGCCCAGCGGTTCACCGCGCACGGCCCGGACGGTGTGGTCCTGCCCGCCGGGGTGGCGCTGCCCGGGCGGCACAACGTCGCCAACGCGCTGCTGGCCATCGCCGCGCTGGTCGGCGCCGGGGTCGACCCGGCGATCGCGGCCGCCGGCGTGGCCGCCTGCGGCGGTGTGCCCGGCCGGCTGGAGCTCGTCGACGTCGCCGGGCCGGTGCGCGGGGTCGTCGACTACGCGCACAAGTCGGACGCGATCGTGGCCGCGCTGGCCGCGCTGCGTGAGTTGAGCGCCGGCCGGCTGATCTGCGTGATCGGTGCCGGCGGAGACCGGGACCGGGGCAAGCGGCCGGTGATGGGGGCCGCCGCCGCGGAGGGGGCCGACGTGGTGCTGGTGACCGACGACAACCCGCGCACCGAGGATCCGGCGGAGATCCGCGCCGAGGTGCTCGCCGGGGCGTACCGGGCCGGCACGGCCGCCCGGATCATCGAGGTGGCCGGTCGCCGGGCCGCGATCGACGAGGCCGTCCGGCTGGCCGCGCCGGGCGACGTGATCGCGCTGCTCGGCAAGGGTCACGAGCGAGGCCAGGAGGTGGCGGGCGAGGTGCTCCCGTTCGACGACAGCATCGAGTTGGCCGACGCGCTGCGGGCCCGCTTCGGGGACCTGGCGGGTCAGCGGTGATCGCACTGAGCCTGGCCGAGGTGGCCGCGGCGGTCGAGGGGCGGCTGGTCGCCGCCGACCCGGCCGCCACCGTCACCGGGCCGGTCGAGTTCGACTCGCGCAAGGTGGGGCCCGGGGCGCTCTTCGTGGCCTTCCCGGGTGAGAAGGTCGACGGGCACGACTACGCGGCCGGGGCGATCTCGGCCGGCGCGGTGGCCGTGCTCGGCACCCGCGAGGTGCCCGGTGTGCCGATGGTGCTGGTCGCCGACGCGTTGACCGCGATGGGCCGGCTGGCCCGCGCGGTGGTGGACCGGCTGCCCGGGCTGACCGTGATCGGCCTGACCGGCTCCTCCGGCAAGACCACCACCAAGGACCTGATCGGCCAGCTCACCGCCCGGCTCGGGGCCACGGTGGCGCCGCCCGGCTCGTTCAACAACGAGCTGGGGCACCCGCACACCGCGTTGCGCGCCGGGCCGGACACCCGCTACCTGGTGCTGGAGAAGGGCTCGCGCGGGGTGGGGCACGTGCGCTACCTGTGCGAGATCGTCCCGCCGCGGATCTCCGTGGTGCTCAACGTCGGGACGTCGCACATCGGTGAGTTCGGCTCGCAGGAGACCATCGCCGTGGCCAAGGGGGAGCTGGTCGAGGCGCTGCCGCCGGAAGGGCTGGCGGTGCTCAACGCCGACGACCCGCGGGTGGACGCGATGGCCAGCCGCACCCGGGCCCGGGTGGTCCGCTACGGGGAGGCCCCGGACGCCGACGTGCGGGCCGAGGACGTCACGCTGGACGACCGGGGGCGCGCGTCGTACACCCTGGTCGTCCCGGAGGGGAGCGCGCCGGTGCGCCTCGGGCTGACCGGCCGCCACCAGGTCTCCAACACCCTCGCCGCCGCGGCGGTCGCCCGGGAGCTGGGCATGCCGCTGGCCGAGCTGGCCACGGCGCTCGGCGAGTTGGGGTTGGTCTCCACCCGGCGGATGGACGTCTTCGACCGCCCCGACGGGGTGACCGTGATCGACGACTCGTACAACGCCAACCCGGCCTCGATGTCGGCGGCGCTGAAGGCGCTCGCCACGCTCGGCCGGGATCGGCGTACGGTCGCGGTGCTCGGCTACATGGCCGAGCTGGGGCCGTTCGAGCGGGACGGCCACGCCGAGCTCGGCCAACTCGCGGCCGAGCTGGGTGTCGACCGGCTGCTCGTGGTGGGCGAGCCGGCTGCGCCGATCCATGAGGGCGCGACAGCGGTAGGGAACTGGGGAGGAGAGTCGGTGCTGCTCACCGATCAGGCGGCGGCCGTCGAGGTGCTGCGGGGCGAGCTACGGCCGGGCGATGTCGTCCTGGTCAAGGGCTCCCGGTACCGGACGTGGGAGGTGGCCGACGCACTGCGCGCCGACGGCACCCCCGGAAACGGAGCTACCGCGTGAGGGCGGTCATCGTCGCCGTCGGGGTGGCCTTCATCGTCTCGCTCTTCTGCACCCCGATCGCGATCAAGGTGTTCGCCCGGCTCAAGGCCGGCCAGCCGATCCGGGCCGAGGGCCCGGCCATGCACCAGACCAAGAAGGGCACGCCGACGATGGGCGGCGTGGTCTTCATCCTGGCCACGGTGATCGCGTACGTGGCCGGGCACCTGGCCCTGACCACCCTGCCGGACGCGCAGATCGCCCAGGTCGAGCCGACCATCACCGCGCTGGTGCTGCTGGGACTGATGGTGTTCTCCGGCGCGGTGGGCTTCCTCGACGACTTCCTCAAGGTGCGCAAGCGCAACAGCGCCGGGCTGAACAAGCGTGGCAAACTGCTCGGCCAGATCCTGGTCGGCGCGGTCTTCGGCGTGGTGGCGCTTTACTTCCCGAGCACGATGACCGACGCGTCGGGCGCGGTGACGAACACCGAGACGGTGGGCAGCACCACGCTGAGCTTCATCCGGGACATCGACGCCCTGGAGGTCAGCAAGATCGGCGCGGTGATCATCTTCATCTTCGTGGTGATGGGCGCGACGAACGGGGTGAACCTCACCGACGGCCTGGACGGTCTGGCCACCGGCGCCTCGGTGATGGTGCTCGCCGCGTACGCGTTGATCGCGTTCTGGCAGTACCGGCACTGGTGCGCCGACCCGAGCTACACCCAGTCGTACTGCTACGCGGTCCGCGACCCGTTGGAGATCGCGCTGATAGCCGGCGCCGCCGCGGGGGCCTGTGTCGGCTTCCTCTGGTGGAACACGTCCCCGGCGCGGATCTTCATGGGTGACACCGGTGCACTGGGGCTGGGCGGCCTGATCGCCGGCATGGCGATGTCCACCCGGACGATCCTGCTGCTGCCGATCATCGGTGGGCTCTTCGTGATCATCACGATGTCCTTGGTGATCCAGATCATCTCCTTCCGGACCACCGGTAAGCGCGTCTTCCGGATGTCGCCGTTGCACCACCACTTCGAGCTGGCCGGCTGGAGCGAGGTCAACATCGTGGTCCGGTTCTGGATCATCGCCGGCATCGGGGTGGCCATCGCGCTGGGCCTGTTCTACAGCGAGTTCCTCGCCAACATGACCTGACCGGCGCGCGCCGGCCACCCCACCTCGGCCCCCGGTTCCGCCCACGGCGGACCGCCGGGGGCCGAGGCGTGTCCGCCCGACACGCCGGGGGCGCCGGTGTGGGCGTGCCCGGCGCACGAAGCGGTGATGATGTCCCGGTGGGGGAGGAACCAGGCACCGAGGACAGGACAGCCGGCCGGCCGCGGCGGTCACCGGGTGCGTCGCGTACCGCGGCGCCACGTGGCCCGGACGACAAGCGCGGCCCGGACGACAAGCGCGGCGCCGAGCCGGGCGGGGGGCCGCGCGCGCCGGACCCGGTCGCTGCCGCGCCGCTGCGCGGGCTGGACGCGGCCGATGGGCTCGCGGCGCTGCGAGGCCTGCTGGACCGGCCGCTGGCCTCCTACTACCTGCTGCTGTCCAGCGCCGGCCTGCTGCTGCTGATCGGGCTGACCATGGTCTTCTCGGCGACCAGCGTGAAGGACTACGCCGAGGACGGCAACGCCTCGGCCTCGGTGACCAAGCAGGCCATCTTCGCGGTGATCGGCATCGGGGTGTTCTGGGCCTGCCAACGGTTGCCCGCCAGCACCTACCGATCCCTGGGTCGGCCATTGCTGATCACCTCGGTCGCACTGCTGCTGGTGCTGAACCTGCTGGTCGCCTACGCCCGGCTCACCGGTCAGCGGTCGGCCGGGTTCGGGCCGGTCGAGGCGCGACTGAACTGGCTGTTCGTCGGCGGGATCCAGCTCCAGCCGTCCGAGCTGGCCAAGTTCGCGATGGTGCTCTGGGGTGCGTACCTGGTCGCCCGCAAGGGTGCCGCGCTGGGTTGGTGGCGCGAGCTGGCCACCCCGCTCTTCCCGGTGGTCGGCCTGCTCTTCGTCCTGGTCGGTTACAACGACACGGGCACCATGCTCTGTCTGCTGGCCCTGGTGGTGGGTCTGCTCTGGGCCGCCGGCGTCCGGATGCGGGTCTTCGGCGTGCTGACGGTGGTCGGTCTGCTCGGCGTCGGCCTGCTCATCGCGGTGGCATCGCTGGGCGCCGGCTCCGGCGAGCAGGGCGAGGAGAACTACCGCTTCGCCCGGCTGGCCATGTTCTTCAACCCGCCGGACCCGGAGAAGTGCAAGCTCGACGGCTGCCTCCAGTTCTACCAGGGTCGACTGGCCATCGAGCACGGCGGCTGGTTCGGCGTCGGGCTGGGCAAGAGCAGCCTCAAGTGGGACTGGCTGCCCGAGGCGCACAACGACTTCATCTTCGCGATCATCGCCGAGGAGTTGGGCGTGATCGGCTGCGTGGTGGTGCTCAGCCTGTTCGCGGTGCTCGCGTACACCGGGCTGCGGATCGCCCGGCGGGTCGACGACCCGTTCCGCCGGCTCGCCGCCGCCGCGGTGACCACCTGGCTGGTGAGCCAGGCCGTGATCAATATCGGTGGGGTGGTCGGGCTGCTGCCGATCACCGGCCTGCCGCTGCCGTTCATCTCCGACGGCGGAAGTGCCCTGGTCGTGACGTTGGCGGCGATCGGCATGCTGGCGTCCTTCGCGCGCGCCGAACCCGATGCGGCCAGAGCACTGCATGCCCGTCCGCCGGCCCGGTGGGTCCGACTACTCTGGGCCCCGTTGCCGCCGCTTCCCGGTCGGCGTCGCCGGCCGGCGACGCCGTCGGCTGGCCGAGGGTCCGTGCCCCGGTCCCGCGAACGGCGACAGGACGACCAGGCCGCACCGCGCGGGGTCCGGCAGGACCGGCGCCGCGGGGGTACGGCGAGCGAGAGGAGACGCTGATGGGTCCGCTGCGTTCGGTGGTGCTCGCGGGAGGTGGCACCGGGGGGCACGTCTACCCGCTGCTCGCCTTCGCCGACTGCCTGCGCCGACACGACCCGGGCGTCCGGATCACCTGCCTCGGCACACCACGCGGCATGGAGAACGAGCTGATCCCGCCGCACGGCTACGACCTGCGGCAGATCCCGGCGTACCAGCTGCCCCGGTCGGTCAACATGAACCTGGTCCGCACCCCGGGCCGGATGTGGACCGCGGCGCGCGCCGCGGGCAAGGTGATCGACGAGGTGCGCGCCGACGTGGTGGTCGGCTTCGGCGGGTACGTCTCGGTGCCGGCCTACCTCGCCGCCTGGCGCCGGGAGCTGCCCATGGTGATCCACGAGGTGAACGTGCCGGCGGGTGTGGCCAACCGGCTGGGCATGAAGTTCACCAAGAACGTCGCGGTCGGGTTCCCGCACCAACCGGTCCAGGCCGAGGCGCTGCGCGACGCCACCGTGGTCGGCGTGCCACTGCGCCGCAACATCGCCACACTGGACCGGTACGCGCTGCGCAACGCCGCCCGCGCGCACTTCGGGCTCCGCCCCGACCTGCCGGTGCTCTTCGTCGCCGGCGGTTCGTCGGGCGCCCGCTCGATCAACCTGGCGGTCTCCGGGGCGGCCAAGGAACTGGCCCGCAACGGCGTGCAGGTGCTGCACGTGATGGGCGCCCGCAACGAGCCGGTGCCGATCCCCACCGACCTGCCGGTGCCGTACGTGACGCTGCCGTACCTGTCGGAGATGGAGCTGGGCTACGCCGCCGCCGACCTGATGCTGGGCCGGGGCGGGGCGATGACCTGCGCCGAGGTGGCCGCGATCGGGTTGCCCACGATCTACGTGCCGTACCCGCACAGCAACCAGGAGCAGAAGCGCAACGCGCTGCCCGTGGTGGAGGCCGGCGGTGGGCTGCTGGTCGACGACACGGAGCTGACCCCGGCCTGGCTGGAGCGCACCGTCATCCCGCTGATCCGTGACCCGCAGCGGCTGTACGCGATGGGCGCCGCGGCGGCCGCCTACGGGCGGCGCGACGGTGACGAGGCGCTGCGTTCGTTCGTCATCCAGGCGGTGGCCCGATGACCGCGCAGTTCACCCCGGCCGGCACGCTGACCGCCGAGGACCTGGGCGCGGTTCACCTGATCGGAGTGGGTGGGGTGGGCATGCTCGGCGTGGCCCGGCTGCTGCTCACCCGGGGCATCCGGGTGTCCGGCAGCGACCTGCGTGAGTGGCCCTCGCTGGCGGGGCTGCGGGCGCTCGGCGGCACCATCTACCTCAGCCACGAGGCGACCAACCTCGATGGCGTGGACACCGTCGTCTACTCCTCGGCCATCTCGCAGGACCACCTGGAGCTGGTCGAGGCCCGCCGTCGCGGTCTGCGGGTGCTGCACCGCTCGGAGGCCCTCGCGGCGGCCATGACGGGCCGCCGCGCGATCGCGGTGGCCGGCACCCACGGCAAGACCACCACCACCTCGATGGTGACCATGGTGCTCCAGCAGGCCGGGGTGGACCCGTCGTTCGTGATCGGCGGGGAGATCTCCGAGGTCGGCTCGGGCGCCCACCACGGCACCGGTGAGCACTTCGTGGTCGAGGCCGACGAGAGCGACCGCTCGTTCCTCATCTACCGCCCGTACGTCTCGATCATCACCAACGTCGAGGCGGACCACCTGAACACCTACGGCGACTACGCGACGCTGGAGGCGGCGTTCGTCGAGTTCGCCCGGCTCACCGACCCGGACGGGTTCATCATCACCTGCGCCGACGACCCGGGCGGGCGGCGGCTGGCGGAGACCCTGCGCGCCGAGGGGCGGCGGGTGCACACGTACGGCGAGGCGGCCGACGCCGACCTGCGACTGACCGAGATCGTCTCGTCCGCGCGCGGGGTGCGCTACCTGGCCGCGATCGACGGCCGGTCGCTGGGCGAGTTCCGGTTGCCGGTGCCGGGGCGGCACATGGGGCTGAACAGCGCCTCCGCGGTGCTGGCCGCGTACCTGCTGGATCTGCCGCTGCCGGCGGCGGAGGCGGCGCTGGCGGTCTTCCCCGGCGTGCGGCGGCGCTTCGAGCGCAAGGGTGTCGCGGACGGCGTGCTGGTCTACGACGAGTACGCCTACCACCCGACCTCGATGACGCTGGCGTTGCAGACGCTGCGTGAGGTGGCCGGGGAGGGGCGGCTGATCGTGGTCTTCCAGCCGTACCGGCTGTACCGCACCCGCGACTCCCAGGCGGAGATCGCCGAGGCGCTGGCCATCGCCGACGAGGTGGTGCTGCTGGAGGTCTTCGGGCCGGGCGAGCTGCGCCAGCCCGGTGAGGGCTCGGCGGCGCTGATCGAGGCGGTGGCGCTGCCCGCCGACCGGAAGGTCTTCGTCGACTCCTGGGAGGAGGCGCCGGTCGAGGTGATCCGCCGGGCCCGCGAGGGCGACGTGGTGGTGACCATGGGCGCCCCGCCGATTTCGCTGATGGGTGACGAGCTGCTGGCCGGCCTGCTCGCGCGCGCCGGCTCCGCGCCGACCGCGACCGTCGACCCGGTGGCCCCCGCCCCCGCCCCCGCGGTCGGTGGTCCGGTGCCCGGCGGGGCGACCGCCGGTGGCGACGGAGCGGCCCTCGGTGGCACCGCCGCACCGGACGGCGCGGCGCCCACGGCCGGATGAGCCCCGGCCCGGCCCGAGGGCGGACAAGCGCCGCCGACGGCGGCGCTGCGCGACGCGGTCCGGTCCGGCGCTGGCAGCTGGTCCGGGCCGGCCGTGACGCGGTCCCACCGTCGACCCGCCGGTTCATGGCCCGGGCCCGCCAGCGCCGGATGCGCGCGGCGCTGCCGTGGGCGGTGGCCGCCGGGGTGCTCGCGCTGGCCGGGCTGGTCGCCTGGACGGTGCTCGGCACCGGGCTGTTCGGGGTCCGCGAGGTGAAGGTGGAGGGTGCCGGCCTGGTCACCCCGGTGCAGGTGCGCGATGCGGTCGGGGTGCCGGACGGGGTGCCGCTGGCCCGGGTGGACCTGGCCGCCGCCGCCCGGCGGGTCGGTGCGTTGGCGCCGGTGGAGCGGGCCACGGTGTCGCGGGACTGGCCGGGCGCGCTGGTGGTCCGGGTGACCGAGCGGACTCCGGTGGCGGCGGTGCCGCAGGGGGAGGCGTTCGCCCTGGTCGACGGGGCCGGGGTGGCGTTCCGGACGGTCGCCCGACGCCCCGCCGAGCTGCCGTTGGTGAAGGTGGCTCGACCGGCCGCCGACGATCCGGGCACCCGGGCCGCGCTCGAGGTGCTCGTCGCGCTGACCCCGCAGCTGCGTGGCGAGCTGGTGGACGTGACCGTGGAGGGGTTGGCTCGAATCAGCCTGCGGTTGCGCGGTGACCGGACGGTGGTGTGGGGCGACGCGACCCGGAGCACGGACAAGGCCCGGGTGGCCACCGCGCTGCTCGGCGAGGACACCGACCGGATCGACGTGAGCGCACCGGATGTGGTGACCTTCCGCTGACCGAGGGGCTTGCCGCGAGGTGCGGAAAGGTGACTCGTTGCGCTCCGGGCGGCGACACGCCGGTCGGGTCCTTGGCTCATCGCGCGGCGGCGCTTACGTTGCCCCGAAGAGGATCAGTGGTTGACATAACTGTAAGCCTCTAGTAGAGGGTGATGGTTCAGCTCTGATCCTCGCTGGTGACAGCTGTCGTCGGCCGCTGGTCTGGCCACGCCGTACCCGGTCGGCCGAAGCCAATCTCGAAGGAAAGGACCGGAGATGACACCTCCGCACAACTACCTGGCGGTCATCAAGGTCGTCGGCATCGGGGGCGGCGGCGTCAACGCCGTCAACCGGATGATCGAGGTTGGGCTCAAGGGCGTCGAGTTCATCGCGATCAACACGGATGCCCAGGCGCTGCTGATGAGTGACGCGGACGTCAAGCTGGACGTCGGCCGGGAGCTGACCCGGGGGCTGGGCGCCGGCGCCAACCCGGACGTCGGCAAGAACGCCGCCGAGGACCACCGGGACGAGATCGAGGAGGTGCTCAAGGGCGCCGACATGGTCTTCGTGACCTGCGGTGAGGGCGGCGGCACCGGCACCGGTGGCGCGCCCGTGGTGGCGAACATCGCCCGCAAGCTCGGCGCGCTGACCATCGGTGTGGTGACCCGGCCGTTCTCCTTCGAGGGTAAGCGCCGTCAGGTGCAGGCCGAGTCCGGAATAGACGAACTCCGCAACCAGTGCGACACCCTGATCGTCATCCCCAACGACCGCCTGCTGGCGCTGGGCGACCGCGGCATCAGCATGATGGACGCGTTCCGCACCGCCGACCAGGTGCTGCTTTCCGGTGTGCAGGGCATCACCGACCTGATCACCACCCCGGGTCTGATCAACCTGGACTTCGCCGACGTCAAGAGCGTGATGAGCGGTGCCGGCAGCGCGTTGATGGGCATCGGCAGCGCCCGCGGCGAGAACCGCGCGGTCGAGGCGGCCGAGGCGGCCATCTCCAGCCCGCTGCTCGAGCAGAGCATGGACGGCGCCCGCGGCGTGCTGCTCTCCATCGCCGGCGGCTCCGACCTGGGCCTGTTCGAGATCAACGACGCGGCCCAGCTGGTCACCGACGCGGCCCACCCGGACGCCAACATCATCTTCGGCGCCGTGATCGACGACGCGCTCGGTGACGAGGTGCGGGTGACGGTCATCGCGGCGGGCTTCGACGGGGGAGCGCCGGCGTACAAGGCGGCCGAGCCGGCCCGCAAGACCAACACCAACCAGCCGGCGGCGCAGAGCGCCCCGGTCCCGGCACCGGCCACCATGCCGGCGCCGACCCAGTCGCCGCGCCGGGTGCTCTTCGACGACGTGGACGTGCCCGACTTCCTCAAGAACGGGTCCTGAGCACCGCCGATGACCGACAGCTCAGCCACGGTACGACCGGACCGGCGCGCCGAACTCGCGGCCGGCCTGGCCCAGGTCCGGGCCCGCATCGCCGACGCCTGCGCCAGCGCCGGCCGGGATCGTGCCGACGTCACGATGATCGCGGTCACCAAGACCTACCCGGCCAGCGACGTGCTGGCGCTGGCCGGGCTCGGGGTGACCGACGTGGGAGAGAACCGCGACCAGGAGGCGGCCGGCAAGGCCGCCGAGGTCGCCGCGGCCGGGGTGAGCCCGCGCTGGCACTTCATCGGCCAGTTGCAGCGCAACAAGGCCCGCTCGGTGGTCCGGTACGCCGACGTGGTGCACTCCGTCGACAGTGTCCGGCTGGCCCGGGCGCTGGCCACCGCGGCGGCCGGGCGGGAGCGACCGCTGGCCGCCCTGATCCAGGTGAGCATCGACGGCGACCCGGCCCGGGGCGGCGCGTTGCCGGGCTCGGCCGACCCGGGCGTCGGGTTGGAGCCGGTGGCCGAGGCGGTCGTCGACTCGCCGACGATGCGGTTGGCCGGCCTGATGGCGGTGGCGCCACTGGGTTGGGCGCCGGAGCGGGCCTTCGCCCGGCTGGCCGAGGTGGCCGAGGCGTTTCGCTTGGTCCATCCGGGAGCGGTCGCGTTGTCCGCCGGAATGAGCGGCGACCTGGAAATCGCGATCCAATACGGCGCGACACATGTCCGCGTCGGTAGCGCGTTGCTCGGAATGCGCCCCACGCTGCGGTAGCCTGACCGCGAGAGAAGCAAATTACATCAGTGTTGTTTCAGGAACGGCGTCTCCCAGTCGGGGGTCGTGGCGCGCGACGCGAATCGCGCGCCAGGGGGATTGCCGTTCCGGTCCGATGGGCATGTTTGTCCACTCGCGACGGGCGACATGGCACGGGGGCGCGTGCCGCACGGCGGACGGAAGGGCGCGGGATGGGTGCACTGCGCAAGGCGGGGGTCTGGCTCGGTCTGGTCGAAGAGGACGATGAGCGGGCCTACGACGACGGTGGCTACGACAAGGGTGGCTACCGCGACTCGCGTTACCGGCAGAGCCGGTACGCCGAGGAGTTCGCCGACGAGGACGACGAGGACACCGAGGAGCCGCCGGCTCCCCGGCCGCGGGCCGGCGAGCGGAGTCGGCTCTCCGAGCGTTCGAACGGGCGGGTCGGTGACTCCGACCGGGGCGACGGCGAGCGTCCGGAGCGGGTCGAGCGGTCCAGCGTCCGGTCGATCACCAGGTCCTCGGCTGGCGAGACCTCCGGCGCGCTGACGTACCACACCCGGGACAACCTTGCCCTCGCGCCGCAGGTCACGGCACGGGAGCGGGCGCCCGAGGAGGAGCAGCGTTACCAGATCACCACGCTGCACCCGACCACGTACCGGGAGGCGCGCACCATCGGTGAGCACTTCCGCGACGGGGTTCCGGTGATCATCAACCTCACCGAGATGGATGAGGCCGATGCCCGCCGTCTGGTTGACTTCGCCGCCGGGCTGGCGTTCGGGCTGCGCGGTACGATCGAGCGCGTGACCAATCGGGTGTTCCTGCTCTCACCGGCCAATGTCCAGGTCACCGCGGAGGACAAGGCCAAGATCGCTGAGGGCGGCTTTTTCAGTCTGAGTTGATCGCCCGACCCGAGGGACGTCGCTGACCGTGTTGTCGATCTTGCTGCAAGTGTTGTACCTGATCCTTTATGTCTTCCTGCTCCTTCTTCTGTCCCGGTTTGTGCTGAGCGCCGTCCTGCAGTACGGCCGCCGGTGGCAGCCGGGGCGCAGAGCATCGGCGGGACTGGAATCCGTGTGGAGCGTCACTGATCCCCCTCTCAACGCGTTGAGGCGTGTGATCCCTCCGCTGCGAATTGGTACCGTGAGCATTGACCTGGCCTCCCTTGTGCTCCTGGTTATCCTGTTCGTGCTGATGGAGTTCGTGTTAGGGCCGTCGATCAGGGCATCTGCCTGATGACCGACGCGCTTTCGCGGCCGCAACTGACCCGAGGAGTTTCGATGCCGCTGACCCCGGCCGACGTACACAACGTCGCCTTCAAAAAGCCGCCGATCGGCAAGCGGGGGTATGACGAGGAGGAGGTCGACGCTTTCCTGGACGAGGTTGAGCGCGAGCTCGCCCGTCTCATCGAGGAGAACAACGAGCTGCGCGCCCAGGTGGAGCGCGGCGGCCGTGGCGGTGCCCCCGCCGGCCCCGGCGGCGACGCCCGACTCGCGGCGGAGCTCAACGACGTCAAGGCACAGCTGGACCGGGTGCAGCGCGACAAGGCAGCGGCCGAGCAGGCCGCCCGCGCCATGCAGTCCGAGCTGGAGCAGGTCCGCGCGACCGGCGGCCCGGGTGCGGTCACCGGTGACGGTGAGCAGCAGGCCCTGCGGGTGCTGATGATGGCCCAGCGCACCGCCGACGACCACGTGTCCGACGCGCGTCGCGAGGCCGACCAGCTCCTGTCCGAGGCCCGCGGCAAGGCCGAGGAGGTGACCCGCGAGGCTCGCGCGAAGGCCGACGCCCTGGAGCGGGACGCCCGCCAGCGGCACCAGGAGGCCATGGGCGGCCTGGACGCCAAGCGCACGGCGCTGCAGAAGCACATCGAGGAGCTCAAGCAGTTCGAGCGCGAGTACCGCACCCGGCTCAAGGCGTACCTGGAGAGCCAGCTGCGTGACCTCGACGGTCGCGGCCAGGGCCTCGAAGCCGAGATGACCCGCTCCGAGGCAGGCCGGGTCGCCGGCGGCAACGGGCTGGCCGCCGCGGGTCTCGCCGGTTCGTACGGCGGCGGGCGCTCCGGCGCCCTCGAAGCCGGACGCTGAGCACCGGCCGGCGATCGCTGTCCGCAGATGGTGACGGTCGCCGGCCCCGCCTGGACGGTACGACGCGGCGGGGGTGAGCCGTGATAGTCGCGAGTCTCCTGCTCATCCTCGTCGCGGTGGTGCTACTGGTGCTCGGCCTGGCCGGTGGTTCCAGCATTATGTTGATCATCTCCATCGCGGCCAGTCTGCTGGCCGCCGTGGCGTTGGTGGTGGGCGCCCGCCAGGCAGCCGCCAACCGCGTCATGGCGGAGCCCGGCCGGACCGGCCGGCGGAGCCCCGGAGCACCCCGCACGGCCAACCAGGCCGGGCCGGGAGTCGCGTACGGGCCGCCGCTGGTCGAGCCGGAAGTGCCAATCCAGCACATGCCCACGACGGTCGGTACCGGCGGCACCGGGTGGCGGCAACCACCCGAGCCGCCGGCCGACCAGGGGCCACCGTTCGCGACCGCCGACCACGCTTCCAACGCCTCGTCCGCCAGTCAGGCGTCGCCCTTCCCGGCGCCGGCCGACGAGGCGTCCGGCGTCGATGCGCCAACGGCCGATGGCATGAGGGACGAGGAGCCGGCCGCGCAGCCGGTCACCCCCGCCGAGGCGGCCCGGGTGGCCCGGCTGCCCGACCCCGTCCAGGTGGTGGACGGTCGCCCCCGCTACCACCTCGCCAGTTGCCCGCACCTCGTCGGCCGGGCGTCGGAGACGCTCCCGGTCGCCGAGGCCGTCGAGCTCGGCTTCACCCCGTGCGCGCAGTGTGCGCCGGCCACCGCCCTGCTCGCCGACGCCCGACCGATCTGAAGCGGCACCGGTGCCCGCGCAGGACACGCTCACCGTGGCGGTGCGGGTGAAGCCCGGCTCCTCCCGGGACCGGGTCGGGGGCCGGTTCGACGGCCCGCACGGCCCGGCCCTGGTGATCGCGGTGCACGCCCCGGCCGTGGACGGTCGGGCCACCGAGGCCGCCCGCCGGGCGTTGGCCGGCGCGTTGGGCGTCCGGCCGGCTTCGGTGTCACTGCGTACCGGCGCGGCCAGCCGGGACAAGCTGTTCCTCGTCGACCGTCCCGGCCCGGAGCTGTCCGGGGTGCTGCGCCGGCTGCGCGACGGATCCGTGGGGTGAGGAACGTCCGGGCCAGGCAACCGTGACGCCCGGGCTGGATATCGCGCTGCTGCTCGGCGCGGGGGTGCTGCTCGTGGCGGTCGGCGCGGTCCGGCTCTCCACCCGGCTCGGGGTGCCCAGCCTCCTGGTCTACCTGGCGCTGGGCGTGGCGATCGGCGAGGCCGGGCTGGGCATCCGCTTCGACGACGTCGAGCTGACCCGGACCCTCGGCTTCTGCGCGCTGATCGTGATCATCGCGGAGGGTGGCCTGACCGCCCGGTGGAGCACGTTGCGGCCGGTCCTCGGGCTGTCCGCAGCACTGTCCACGGTGGGTGTGGTGGTCAGCATCGTGCTGGTCGGCGTCGCCCTGCACCTGCTGCTCGGGCTGGACTGGCGGCTGGCGCTGCTCTACGGCGCGGTGCTCTCCTCCACCGACGCGGCCGCCGTCTTCGCGACCCTGCGCCGGCTGCGCCTGCCGCCCCGGCTGGTGGCGACGCTGGAGGCCGAGTCGGGCATGAACGACGCCCCGGTGGTGCTGCTGGTGGTGCTGCTGTCCCACCGGGGCTTGTCGCACCCGTGGTGGTACGAGGCCGCCCTGGTCACCTACGAGCTGGGTGTCGGGGCCGCGGTGGGGGTCTGCGCCGGTGTCGCCGGCACCTGGGCGCTGCGCCGGGCGGCGCTGCCCTCGGCCGGGCTGTATCCGATCGCCGCGGTGGGGATCACGGTGTTGGCGTACGCCGCGGGAGCGGTGCTGCACGCCTCGGGGTTCCTCGCCGTCTACGTAGCCGGGGTGCTGCTGGGCAACGCCCGGCTGCCGCACCGGCAGGCGATCCTCGGCTTCGCCGATGGGCTGGCCTGGCTCGCCCAGATCGGTCTGTTCGTGCTGCTCGGGCTGCTGGCCTCGCCGGGCCGGCTGGACGCGGCGGTGCTGCCGGCGGTGGTCGCCGGGCTGGCGCTGGTGCTGCTGGCCCGGCCGCTGTCGGTGGTCGTGTCGGCGCTGCCGTTCCGGGTCGGCCTGCGCGAGCAGGCGTTCCTGTCCTGGGCGGGGCTGCGCGGGGCGGTGCCGATCGTGCTGGCCACCATTCCGCTCTCCGAGCGGGTGCCCGGCGCGGAGCGCCTCTTCGACGCGGTCTTCGTGCTGGTGGTGATCTTCACGCTGGTGCAGACCGGGACGCTCGGGCCGCTCTCCCGCCGGCTGCGGATCACCGCGCCGGCCGAGGCCACCGAGATCCACGTGGAGACCGCCCCGCTGGAGCGGATGCGGGCCGATCTGCTCCAGTTGGAGGTGCCGACGGGCTCGCGGTTGGCCGGCGTGCACGTCGACGAGTTGCGGCTGCCGCTGGGTGCCTCGGTCACCCTGGTGCTGCGGGACGGGGTGGGTTTCGTGCCCGGTCCGGACACCCGGCTGAAGACCGGCGACAGCCTGTTGATCGTCGCCACCGGCGGGGTACGCGACGCCGCCGAGCGCCGGTTGCGGGCCGTCAGCAGGCGGGGTCGGCTGGCCCGGTGGTTTGGTGAGTACGGCGATGAGGCGGACCTTTGATCTGCTAGCGTTCCTTTTGCCCCAGTTAGGCAGGGCTCGGGGCTCTTAAGCGGTGCGACGGTGCGGCACGTTGTCGGACGCCTGTACGTTCCGTATTCTTGCCAACCTCCGGAGTGCGCGGCCATCGTCGCCGCGCGCCCCTTTTCGTACATAGGGGACGCCCTGGTCGGCGCCCCCTGACCAGGTGCCGCGGTCCACGCGGTTCCGCGGCCGAGGGAGCGACCCATGGCGAAGCCAGCCGACACCAGGACCGCCGGCCGCAAGCCGGTGGCCAAGGCCACCCGCAGCGCGGCGGAGACCGAGAAGATCCGGGCGGCGTTGGCGGCGCGGCGGGACGAGCTTCGCGCCGAGTACGATCAGACGCTGAGTGAGATCACCGAGCTGCAGCGCGATCGGCTGACCGACTTGGCCGGGGACGACCAGGCCGACACCGGCACCAAGACGCTCGAGCGGGAGCAGGAGATCTCTCTCGCCAACAGCATCCTGGAAAGGATCACGCAGGTTGAGCGCGCCCTGGAGCGCCTCGACGAGGGTGGTTACGGCTGGTGCGAGCGGTGCGGCAACCCGATTCCGGTCGAGCGCCTCGCCGCTTTCCCGTCGGCCACCCTGTGTGTGACGTGCAAGCAGCTGGAGGAGCGGCGCTGAGGTCCGCTCCCCGGCGGCGATGAGACGGTGAGCGATCACCGCCGAGACTGTCGATGGGGAGCGCATGACCGCAGTACCGTCCGCCGAACCCGGCCGTACCGACCCGGGCGGCGACAAACCCCGGCCGAGGGCCGTCGCGATCCTCGCCGGGGTCGCCCTGGTGGCCCTGCTGGCCGACCTGGTCACCAAGCACCTCGCGCTGGCCACGCTGACCGACCGGGAGCCGGTCCGGCTGCTCGGCGGGGTGGTCTATTTCAGTCTGACCCGCAACAGCGGTGCGGCGTGGAGCATCGGCGCGGACCACACCTGGGTCTTCCCGCTGATCACCATCGGGGTGGTCGGTTGGATCGTCTGGATGGCGCTGCGGCTGCGGTCGCTGCCCTGGGCGATCTCCCTCGGGCTGGTGCTCGGCGGCGCGCTGGGCAACCTCGTCGACCGGATCTTCCGGGCGCCCTCCCCGTTCCACGGGCACGTGGTCGACATGGTCAGCCTCTTCGACCCGTACGGCCAGGTCTGGCCGGTGTTCAACCTTGCCGACAGCTCGCTGGTCTGCGGTGTGCTGCTGGCCGTGCTGCTGGAGTTGACCGGCCGCCAGCGTGACGGCCGACGGGTCGGCCGCGACGGCGACCCCGCCGACGCGAGCGCCACCCAGGACGCCGACCAGCGGGAGCGGGCGTGACCTCCGCGTTCGCCGCCGGCGGCGACCACCGTTCACTGCCCGTGCCGGACGGGCTCGACGGGATGCGCCTGGACCAGGCGGTGTCCCGGCTGTTCGGGCTCTCCCGTACCGCCGCCGCGGCCCTGGTCGATGCCGGGGACGCGCTGGTCGACGGCACCGCCCGGGCCAACTCGCACAAGGTCAAGGCCGGCTCCTGGCTGGACGTCACGCTTCCCGCGCCGGTCGCCCCGCCGATCGTGGTGCCGCAGGCGGTGCCGGGCCTGCGGGTCGTGTACGCCGACGACGACATCGTGGTGGTGGACAAACCGGTCGGCGTGGCCGCGCACCCGAGCCCGGGCTGGACCGGCCCGACGGTGATCGGCGCCCTCGCCGCGATCGGGCACCGCATCTCCACCAGCGGCGCCGCCGAACGGCAGGGCGTCGTGCACCGGCTGGACGTGGGCACCACCGGGATCATGGTGGTGGCCAAGAGCGAGCAGGCGTACACCGCGTTGAAGCGGGCCTTCAAGTACCGCGAGGTGGACAAGGGCTACCACGCGGTGGTGCAGGGGCACCTGGACCCGCTGCGCGGCACCGTCGACGCGCCGATCGACCGGCACCCCACCCACGACTACCGCTGGGCCGTGGTCTCCGGCGGCAAGCCGAGCATCACCCACTACGACACGCTGGAGGCGTTCCCGGCGGCCAGCCTGGTCGACGTCCGCCTGGAGACTGGCCGCACCCACCAGATCCGGGTGCACTTCTCAACCCTGCGGCACCCCTGTGTGGGCGACCTCACCTACGGCGCCGATCCCACCCTGTCGGCCCGGCTTGGGCTGGCCCGACAGTGGCTGCACGCCCGCGAGTTGAGCTTTCTGCACCCCCGAACGGGGGACGAGGTCCGGTTCGTCAGCGACTACCCTGACGACCTGGACCGCGCGCTTCAGATCCTGCGTGACTGAGCGGCGACCGCCCGACACCGATCCGACGAGGGGATCCCGCCCGTGCGCGCCGGCGACCTGCTGCGGCAGCTGGACCAACGGCTGCTGCCGCCGCTGACCCGGGCCGTGGCCCGGCTGGGCGACCGGTCGGCGCGGTCCGGGGTGCTCACCTGGGCCGCGCTGCTCTCCTCGGCGGCGGTGTTGGGCACCGCGGTCTGGGCCGTCGACGACGCTCCGGTCGGCGACCGGACCGTGGGCGAGGTGACCCGGGTCGGGGTGGTCGACGGCGACTCCGTCCCCGGCTACCTGCGGTCCGCCGCGGCCGACCTGGCCGCGCTGCCCACGGCGGCCCCGGCCACCGGGGAGGGGACCTACGCCCTGGTCACGCTGGATGCGTACCTGCCGCCGCAGCGACTGGCGGCGGTGCTCGGCGACGTGTCGGTCTCGACGGTGTTCGGGCGGGTCCCGCTGCCCGGCCGGCAGACCGAGATCGTCAAGATTCCCGCGCTGCGGGTGCCGGACGACGTGGTCGCCGGAATGGCGCAGGTGGCCGCCCGCAAGGACGCCGAAGCCGCGGACTACCGGGCGAAGGCCGCCGCGGTGAGCGGCGACGGCGCGGACGTGCGGGAGCTGCGCGAGCGGTACGCCAGCGGTGCGGCCGTGGCGGCGGCCGAGGCGGCCGGGTACCGGACCGGCTGCGCCTGCGTGTACGCGGCGGTGGTGCGGGCGGCGCCGGTGGCGCTGCGCGGTGTGGCGACCCGGCCGGACGTGCGGGCGGTCGACCCCGCCCCCGAGGTGTACCGGCTGGACCGCACGGTCTTCACGCCGCCACTGCCCGAGCAGCAGGACGTGGTCCGCCCGCCGGCCGACACCGGGCCGAGCGCGGAGCCGACCCCGGAGGTGCCGGTTGAGTCGCCGCCGGTCGCGCCGGTGCCCTCGGCAACGATGGGCGAATCGTCGGAACCCGCACCGGTCGTGACGATCCCATCACCCGAACCGTCGACGACCGGTCCCACCGAGTCGGCCCCGCCGAGCGTCACCACCTCGCCGGACGCCACCGGCACCGGGCCACCGACGCCCTCCCCGTCGTGATCTGCGCCGGGTGGTGTGCGTGCCGTGGTGTGGTCCGAATAGGGTTTCCTTCGTAGCCTGTCAGACGGAGATCGATGGCGCTGGGAGGGCGGGCCGTGGAGGGCAGTGAGACCGGCTGGGGCCGGCCGGCCGAACCAGCGCCGAGGTGGCGGGCGCTGCTGGACCGCGCCCGGCACGGCGCCCGCGCCCCCGAGCAGACCGAACCGGAGCGGCGAGCCGACGAACCGCCGCCGGATCCGTTGCCGCGGCGCGCGGCCCCCGACGGCTACGCCGGGCGGGCGTCGGCCATCGGGCATCCGGCCGAGCTGTCGTACGGCGCGGACCCGGGTTACCGGGCCGAGGCGACCTACCGGGTCGACCCCGCCTATCGGGCCGAGCCGGCGTACCGGCCGGAGCCGGACCACCGGGGCGAGCCGGGTTACCGGGCCGAGCCGGCGTATCGGGCCGAGCCGGCCTACCGCGCCGAGCCCGCGTACCGCGCTGAGCCGGCGTACCGTCCGGAGCCGGGCTATCGGGCGGAGCCGGCGTACCGGCCCGAGCCCGAGCCGCCGTCCCGCCAGGCCGAGCCGGTCGAGTCGCGTTACGCGATGCTGGACAACGGTTACCGGCACGGCAACCCGCCGGTGGAGTCCCGGTACGCGCTGCTGGAGACCGGTTACCAGCCGGAGACCGGCTACCCCGTGCCCCCGCCGTCCCCGTCCGCCCCGCCGGTCACGCCGCCGCCGGCCCCGCCGGTCGTCCCACCGCCCGCTCCGCCGATCAGCTCGGCCATCGCCGAGCGCGGCTACCCGCCGCGTATCGAATGGCGTCCGCAGGGCGTCGACCAGGAGTTGGAGCGGGCCACCGGGGTGCTCCGCCGCGACCTCGGCACTCCGCGGGTGTTCGCGTTCGCCAACCCCAAGGGCGGGGTGCACAAGACCACCGCGACGGTGCTCGCCGCGGCCACGGTCGGCAGCGTGCGGGGGCGGGGCGTGCTGGCCTGGGACGACAACGAGCTGCGCGGCACCCTCGGGCTGCGCGCCGGCAGCGCCCGGCACGCCCGGACCATCCGCCACCTGATCACTGAGCTGGCCCAGATCGAGATCCTGGAGGGCTCGACCCTGCTGGAGCGGCTGGACGACTTCCTGCGGCACGCCTCCGACGGCTCGTACGACGTGCTCGCCGGCGAGGAGAGCCCGCGCTTCGCCCAACGGCTGGACCAGTTCACCGTTCGGCGGGTGCTGGAGCTGCTGCGGCGTACCCACGACGTGGTCTGCGTGGACACCGGCAACAACGTGGAGAGCGCCAACTGGCGCACCGTGATGCAGGCCGCCGACCAGTTGGTGGTGACCACCGTGCCGCGTGAGGACGCGGCGTTCAGCGCCGACTGGATGCTCGACCTGCTGCACGAGGAGGGCATGGGAGAGCTGGCCGACAACGCGATCACGCTCATCTCCTGCCCCACGCCGGGCCGCTCCGCCCTGCAGGACGACCTGGAACGGCACTTCGCCACCCGTACCCGCGCGGTGGCCGTGGTGCCCTACGACCCGGCGCTCGAGACCGGGTCGTCGATCGAGTATCACCAGCTCCAGTCGGAGACCAGGCAGGCGTGGCTGCGCGCCGCCTCGGTCATGGTGGAGCCGTTCGCCCGCTGACCGGAGGCGGTGCGGTCACGTCATCGGGCGGGAGCGCGGATGACCGTGCACGGCCCGGGCGGCGAGCTGAGAGGATCATCGGGTGAACCCCGACAGCCCCGAATCCGACCGGCCCACGCCGCCCGGCGTCGAGTCGTCCGCGCCATCGACACCGGCCGACCCGGTAACGGACCAGCGTGCCGGCGGGGGGCCACCGGACGTGGACGCGGATTTCGGCGCCGTCCCGGCCGATCCGCCGCGCAGGCCGGCGCGGACCGGGGTGACGGTGGCCGGTGTCGTGCTCGCGCTGGCCGTGCTGGGTGCGCCGCTCGGGCTGCTCTGGGCCGCGCTCGCGCCCGACACCCCGGTGCTCAAGACCGCTGAGGGCGCGATCTACGCCGAGCCGCAGCCGGAGCAGCCGATCGCCGCGGACGGCTGGTTCAGCCTGCTCGGGCTCGCCTTCGGGGTGCTCGCGGCGCTCGGCCTGTGGTTCGTGCTGCGCCGCCGGCGCGGCCCCGTCGGGCTGATCGCCGCCGTGCTGGGCGCGCTGGCCGCCGCGCCGGTGGCCTGGCAGGTGGGTCGGCGGATCGGCCTGGCGACCTTCGACCGGCTGCTGGACACCGCCCCGGCCGGCCAGGCCTTCACCAAACCCGCCGACCTGCGGGCCGGCGGCGTCGACTGGTTGCTCGGCGTGCTGCCGGTGCCGCACGGCAACCTGCTGCTGCCGGCGTTCGGTGCCGCGATCACGTACACCCTGCTGGCCGGCTGGTCGCGCTGGCCGTCGCTGCGCCCGGAGCCGGAGCCCGACCCGACCGCGTTCAGTTGGGTGTCGGCGGGGACGCCAGCTCCGCCAGCGGCACCGGAACCGCCCGCACCTGACGCAGCAGAGCCGCCTCGCGGTTGAGCAGCCGCAGCTCGGCGCGGAGCCGGGCGGCGGTGTCGTCGATCGCCAGGAGCCGCTGCCGGTCGTCCACGGTCAGCGCCGCGGTCGCCGCCACGAGGTGGGAGAGCACGGTCGGGTCCTCGGGGAGCTGCTCGGAGATCTCCTCCGGGTCGGACCGGACCAGGCCCAGGTATTGCCGGAACACGGCGATCACCCGGGCGGCCAGCAGGTCGGCCACCTCGTCCGGCCCGGCCGGCTCGGGCAGCCACTCGACCTCGGCGGTCAGGTACGGCGCGGAGCTCTCGTCGACCTCGGCGATCCGGAACCGGCGCCGCCCGACCGTGACGATGTCGAAGCCCCCGTCGGCCAGCTCGGTCACCTGGCGCAGCTCGGCGGTGCAGCCGACCTCGTGCAGGGTGACCTCGCCGCCGGCGGGTGTGGGCCGGGCGCCGGGACCGGCCGGCGCCACCTCCCAGCCGGCCTGGATGGCGACCACCCCGAACTCGCGCGAGGCGCCCTCGGGCAGGCCGACCAGGTGCCGGACCAGGGCTCGGTAACGCTCCTCGAAGATGTGCAGTGGCAGCACCAACCCGGGAAAGAGCACCGTTGCGAGCGGGAACACCGGCAGCCGTGCGGTCACAGGTGGAGCCTAGCCAATCTCGCCCACGTCGGCGTGGCCCGGCTCACCGTCCCGGCGGACGGGCGGCCCGGGTGCGCTCCGGTCCGGCCGCCTAGACTCGCAAGGGTGCTGAATCGGATCGACCTGCGCAATGGTCTCGGTGACCCGCGCCGCCTGCTGCCCCGTGCCCAGCTCGACGTGTCGGTTGCCGTCGAGCGGATCCGGCCGCTCGTGGAGGCGGTCCGGGAGCATGGGTACCCGGCGATCCGGGAGGCCAGTGAGCGGTTCGACGGCGTCTCCCCGGAGGTGCTGCGGGTGCCGGTCGAGGCGATCGCCGAGGCCGAGGGGGTGCTCGACCCGGACGTGCGCGCCGCGCTGCTGGAGTCGATCAGCCGCGCCCGCCGGGTGCACGCCGACCAGCGGCGTACCGAGCACACCACCCAGGTGGTGCCCGGCGGCACGGTCACCGAGCGGTGGCTGCCGGTCGACCGGGTCGGGCTCTACGTCCCCGGTGGGCTGGCCATGTACCCGTCGACCGTCGTGATGAACGTGGTGCCGGCCCAGGCGGCCGGGGTGCGCTCGCTGGTGGTGGTCAGCCCACCGCAGAAGGACAACGGCGGCCTGCCCGACCCCCGGGTGCTCGCCGCGTGCGCGCTGCTCGGCGTCGACGAGGTCTACGCCGTGGGCGGCGCCCAGGCGGTGGCGATGCTGGCGTACGGGGCGGCGGTGGATCCGGCGGGCGACGCGCGCTGCGAGCCGGTCGATCTGGTCACCGGCCCGGGCAACATCTGGGTGACCGCCGCCAAGCGGCTGCTGCGGGGCGTCGTCGGCATCGACGCCGAGGCCGGTCCGACCGAGATCGCCATCCTGGCCGACGACACCGCCGACCCGGCGCACGTGGCCGCCGACCTGATCAGCCAGGCCGAGCACGACCCGCTCGCCGCGAGCGTGCTGGTCACGCCGTCGGTGGCGCTGGTCGAGGCGGTCGAGCGGGAGCTGGCCCGGCAGGTGCCGGCGACCAAGCACACCGAGCGGGTCACCACGGCGCTGACCGGCGAGCAGAGCGGCGTGGTCCTGGTCGACGACCTCGAGGCCGGGCTGCGGGTGGTCGACGCGTACGCGGCCGAGCACCTGGAGATCCAGACGGTCGACGCCCGCGAGTGGGCGCTGCGGGTACGCAACGCCGGAGCGATCTTCGTGGGTGCCTGGTCGCCGGTGTCGCTCGGCGACTACTGCGCCGGCTCCAACCACGTGCTGCCCACCGGCGGCTGCGCCCGGCACTCGTCGGGGCTGTCCGTGCAGTCCTTCCTGCGCGGCGTGCACCTGATCGAGTACACCCAGGCCGCGCTGCGCGAGGTGGCCCCGCACGTGGTCACCCTGGCCACCGTGGAGGACCTGCCCGCGCACGGCCAGGCCGTCCGGGCCCGCTTCCCCGGGGGGTCGGCGTGAGCTCACTCGACGACCTGCCGATCCGCGACGACCTGCGCGGGCTGTCGCCGTACGGCGCGCCGCAGCTGGACGTGCCGGTGCGGTTGAACACGAACGAGAACTCCTACCCGGTGCCGGAGCCGGTGGCCGACGCGATCGGCAAGGCGCTCGCGGCCGAGCTGCGCGACCTGAACCGCTACCCGGACCGGGACGCGGTGGCGCTCCGCGCCGACCTGGCCGGGTACCTCGGGCACGGGCTCACCGTCGAGCAGGTGTGGGCGGCCAACGGCTCCAACGAGATCCAGCAGCAGCTGCTCCAGGCGTTCGGCGGTCCGGGCCGCAGCGCGCTCGGCTTCGTGCCGGCGTACTCGATGCACCCGCTGCTGGCCCTCGGCACCGGCACCCGGTGGGTGCCGGCCCGGCGCGGCGTCGACTTCGGGTTGACCGCCGACGAGGCGGTGGCCCAGGTCCGTGAGCACCGGCCCGACGTGGTCTTCCTCTGCTCGCCGAACAACCCCACCGGCACCGCGCTGGCCCCGGCGGTCATCGCCGCCGTGCTGGACGTCGCGCCCGGCATGGTGGTGGTCGACGAGGCGTACGCCGAGTTCGCCCGGCCCGGCACGGTCAGCGCGTTGGCCGTGCTGCCGGGGCACCCGCGGCTGGTGGTGACCCGGACGATGAGCAAGGCGTTCGGCTTCGCCGGCGGACGACTGGGCTACCTGGCGGCCGACGCGGCGGTGGTGCAGGCGGTGCAACTGGTCCGGCTGCCGTACCACCTCTCCGTGCTGACCCAGGCCGCCGCCCGCGCGGCACTGGCCCACCGGGACGCCCTGCTCGGTACGGTGAGCGCGATCATGGCGCAGCGGGACCGGATCGTGGCGACGCTGCGTGGTCGGGGGCTGCGGGTGGCCGACAGCGACGCCAACTTCGTGCTCTTCGAGGTGGGCGGCGACCAGGGCGCCGCCTGGCGCGCACTGCTGGCGCAGGGGGTGCTCGTCCGCGACGTCGGCCTGCCCGGCTGGCTGCGGGTCACCGCCGGCACCCCCGCCGAGACCGACGCCTTCCTTTCTGCGATGGAGACATTCTGATGAGCCGGACCGCCCGGGTGGAGCGGATCACCAAGGAGACCAAGGTCCTCGTCGAGATCGACCTCGACGGCACCGGCACGGCCGAGATCAGCACCGGGGTCGGTTTCTACGACCACATGCTGCACCAGATCGCCCGGCACGGCGGCTACGACCTGACCGTGCGCACCGTCGGCGACCTGGAGATCGACGCGCACCACACCATGGAGGACACCGCGCTCGCCCTGGGCGCCGCGTTCGACCAGGCGCTGGGCGACAAGGCCGGCATCCGGCGGTACGGCTCGGCGACCGTCCCGATGGACGAGGTGCTGGTCCGGGCCGCCGTGGACCTGTCCGGCCGGCCGTACGTGGTGCACGACGAGCCGGCGCTGGCGCCGTACATCGGCCCGGTGTACCCGACCAGCATGACCCGGCACATCTGGGAGTCCTTCGGCCAGGCGGCCCGGATCACCCTGCACGTCGACGTGCTGCGGGCGTCCCTGCCGGGCGGCAACCCGGACGCGCACCACGTGGTGGAGGCGCAGTTCAAGGCGGTCTCCCGGGCGCTGCGCGAGGCCACCGCGATCGACCCGCGGGCGGCGGGCGCGATCCCGAGCACGAAGGGCGCTCTCTGATGCGCGTGTTGCCGACGCTGTTGCTGATCCTGGCCGGGGTGCTGGTGGGCGGGGTGTGGTCGCTGTACCGGCAGGGCGCGCCGCAGGCCGCGGTGGTGGTCACCGCGCTCCTGGCCGTGTTGGCCACCGCTGGCGGGGTGCTCTGGCTGCTCCCGGACTCGGGCTCATGACCGGCGTCGTGGTGCTCGACTACGGCTCGGGCAACCTGCGTTCCGCGGAGCGGGCGCTGGCCGCCGCCGGCGCGGACGTGCGGGTGACCGACGACCTCGCGGCCGCGGCCGCGGCCGACGGTCTGGTGGTGCCGGGGGTGGGCGCCTTCGCGGCGTGCATGGCCGGGATCGAGGCGCTCGGCGCCGGCCCGGTGATCGCCGAGCGGGTGGCCGCCGACCGACCGGTGCTCGGCATCTGCGTGGGCATGCAGGTGCTCTTCGAGCACGGGGACGAACACGGTGTGGTGACCAAGGGGCTCGGTCTGCTGCCGGGCGGGGTGACCCGGCTGGCCGCGACCCGGCTGCCACACATGGGCTGGAACACGGTCCGGGCGCCCCGGGACTCGGTGCTCTTCGCGGGCATGCCGGCGCAGAGCAGGTTCTACTTCGTCCACTCGTACGCGATGGGTGACCCGGCGGCGCTGGCCGCGACCGGCGCCACGGTGACCACGGCCCACCACGACACCGATTTCGTCGCCGCGGTGGAGCGTGGTCCGCTCTCGGCGGCACAGTTCCATCCGGAGAAGTCCGCCGACACCGGTGCCGCGCTGCTGCGTAACTGGCTCGCCACGCTGCCCAGTGGTGGCTGAGCGTCGTCGCCGCCCGGCGCTCGCCCGGCGGGGGTCGCGGTGAGCCGGGAACGGGCGCGCCGCCGGGCGGAACGCGAGGCCGAGCAGGCCCGGGAGCGGGCGGTCCGGCAGCGCCGGGTGGCCCGCCGGCAGCGTCGCCGGGCGGTGGTTCGCCGGTTGACGCCGCAGCTGCGGCGGGGCCGGTCCGGTCGGTTGGCCCGGCACACCCGGGGCGAGCGTGCCGCTATCGTGCTGCTCACCGGGGCGGCGCTGATCCTGATCTGGACGTTCGTCGACGATCTGGCGCTGCGCATCGCGCTGATCGTGCTGTTGCTGCTCGTACTGCCGGCGGTCGTGGTGATCGCCCTGGACCGCCGTACCTGATCGAGGAGAAGACGTGAGCCTCACCCTGTTACCCGCCGTGGATGTCGCCGACGGCCGGGCCGTCCGGCTCGTGCAGGGCGCCGTCGGTAGCGAGAGCATCTACGGCGACCCGCTCGACGCCGCACTGGCCTGGCAGCGCGACGGCGCAGAGTGGATCCACCTGGTGGATCTGGACGCGGCGTTCGGACGGGGCACCAACGCGCACCTGCTCGCCGAGGTGGTGCGCCAGCTCGACGTGCAGGTGGAGCTCTCCGGCGGCATCCGGGACGATGAGTCGCTACGTGCGGCGTTGGGCACCGGGGCGGCCCGGGTGAACATTGGCACCGCGGCCCTGGAGGACCCGGTCTGGTGCGACCGGGTGGTCGGGGAGTACGGCGACCGGGTCGCCATCGGGCTGGACGTGCGTGGTCGTACCCTCTCGGCGCGTGGCTGGACCCGTGACGGCGGTGACCTGTACGAGGTGCTGGAGCGGCTGGACAAGGCGGGCGCCAGCCGGTACGTGGTCACCGACATCACCAAGGACGGCACCATGCGCGGGCCGAACCTGGACCTGCTGCGCGAGGTGTGCGGCCACACCGACGCTCCGGTGATCGCGTCCGGCGGTGTGTCCACACTGGACGATCTGCGGGCGCTGGCGACCCTGGAGCCGCTCGGGGTGGAGGGTGTGATCGCGGGCAAGGCGCTCTACGCGGGCGCCTTCACGGTGGCCGAGGCGCTGCGGACGCTGGCCGAGGTGTAACAGCCACCCGGCTCGGACCGTGGTCACGACCGCACCGCGACCAGATCGGTTGTGCACAACTTAATTGTGGGCTACGGTTCAGCGGTGACCGATGACCTGGTGCTGCGCCGGCAGGTGTGCTTCGCGCTCTACGCCGCGTCGCGCGCCCTGACCGACGTCTACCGGCCGATCCTCGACCGGTTCGGCCTGACCTACCCGCAGTACCTGGTGCTGCTGGTGCTCTGGGAGCGCCCCGACGACGCCCCCACGGTCTCCGAGCTGGGCGCCGAGCTGCGGCTGGACTCCGGCACGCTCTCGCCGCTGCTCAAGCGGCTGGAGGGGGCGGGCCTGGTGGTGCGGCGGCGGTCGGCGCGCGACGAGCGACGGGTCGAGGTGGGCCTCACCGAGCAGGGCCGGGCGCTGCGGCAGCAGGTGGACGAAATCCCGCTGCAGATCGCCCGGGCCACCGGGCTCGACATCGCCGAGCTGGTCGCGCTGCGCGACACCCTCACCCGGGTCACCGACACCATCCAACGACAGAAGGAGCAGTGACCATCATGCAGGTGCTCTACACCGCATCCGCCACGGCCAGCGGCGACGGCCGGGACGGCCACGTCGAGACCTCCGACGGCACGTTCACGCTCGACCTGGCCGTGCCGAAGGAGATGGGTGGCGCCGGTGGCGCAGCGAACCCCGAGCAGCTCTTCGCCGCCGGCTACGCGGCCTGCTTCCACGGCGCGCTGCGGCTGGTCGCCCGCCGGGCCAAGGCCGACGTGACCGGCTCGGTCGTCGCCGCCGAGGTGGGCATCGGCCCGAACGGCAGCGGCGGGTTCGGGCTCACCGTGCAGCTCGTCGTCGACCTGCCCGCCGTGCCCCGCGACGCCGCCGAGCAGTTGGTCGAGCAGGCACACCAGGTCTGCCCGTACTCCAACGCCACCCGCGGCAACATCGACGTCGCGCTGACCGTCCGCGAGTCCCTGACCGCGTGACGTCGCGGACCCAGGCCCCGACCGCGACGAGAGGACGACCACCCCGTGACCAGCAACCGTGAGATCCACCTGGCCAGCCGCCCCCAGGGCTGGCCCGTTGAGGAGAACTTCCGGCTCGTCGAGACCGACGTCCCGACGCCCGGCCCGGGCCAGATCGTGGTCCGCAACCAGTACCTGTCGGTCGACCCGTACATGCGTGGCCGGATGAACGACGTCAAGTCGTACGTGCCGCCGTTCGCGCTCGACGCGCCGCTCGACGGCGGTGCGATCGGCGAGGTGGTGGCCAGCGAGGCAGCGGACGTCAGCATCGGCGACACCGTGCTGCACGGGCTGGGCTGGCGGGAGTACGCGGTGCTCGACGCCACCGCCGCCCGCCGGGTCGACCCGAGCCTGGCACCGGTCAGCGCGTACCTCAGCGTGCTGGGTATGACGGGCCTGACCGCGTACGCCGGGCTGCTGGAGGTGGCCGCGATGAAGCCCGGCGAGACGGTCTTCGTCTCCGCCGCGGCCGGCGCGGTCGGCAGCCTGGTCGGCCAGATCGCCAAGCTCAAGGGCGCCGGCCGGGTGATCGGCAGCGCCGGCTCGCCGGCCAAGGTAGAGCGACTGCGGGCGCTGGGCTTCGATGCCGCCTTCGACTACCACGACGGGTCGGTCCGCGACTCGCTGAAGGCGGCCGCCCCGGACGGCGTCGACGTCTACTTCGACAACGTCGGCGGCGATCACCTGGAGGCGGCGATCTCGGTGCTGAACCTGCACGGTCGGGCCGCCATCTGCGGCATGATCGCGCAGTACAACGACACCGAGCCACCGGCCGCACCACGCAACCTGGCGCTGGTCATCGGCAAGCGGCTCACCCTGCGCGGCTTCCTGGTCCGCGACCACGAGGACGTGCGCGAGGCGTTCGTCCGTGACGTCGCCGGCTGGCTGCGCGAGGGCCGGCTCTTCTACGACGAGACGATCGTGGACGGCATCGAGAACGCCCCGGCGGCGTTCCTCGGCCTGCTCCGCGGCGACAACCTGGGCAAGATGCTCGTCCGGGTGTAAGGAAGGGCCCCCTGTTAACGCCTGCGGTATAGGAAGGGCCCCTTCCTAACACGCACAGCACCAAACGGCACCCGCGGTGGCCGGCCACACAGGCCGGCCACCGTCGTGTCGCAGGGGGATAGGCTGGCGGGCATGACGGTGGCGGTGCGGGTGATCCCCTGTCTGGACGTGGACGCCGGGCGGGTGGTCAAGGGGGTCAACTTCCTCGACCTGCGTGATGCCGGTGACCCGGTGGAGCTGGCCGCCGCCTACGACCGGGCCGGCGCGGACGAGCTGACCTTCCTCGACGTCACCGCGTCCTCCAGCGACCGTGGCACGATGCTCGACGTGGTGCGCCGCACCGCCGAGTCGGTGTTCATCCCGCTGACCGTCGGCGGCGGCGTCCGGCAGGTCGCCGACGTCGACACGCTGCTCCGCGCCGGCGCGGACAAGGTCGGCGTGAACACCGCCGCCATCGCCCGGCCGGAGCTGATCGCCGAGATCGCCGACCGGTTCGGCCGGCAGGTGCTGGTGCTCTCCCTCGACGTGCGCCGGGCCCCGGCCGGCACCACGCCCAGCGGCTTCGAGGTCACCACGCACGGCGGCCGGCGCGGCACCGGGATCGACGCGGTGCACTGGGCGCAGCGGGGGGCCGAGCTGGGCGCGGGGGAGATCCTGCTCAACTCGATGGACGCCGACGGCACCAAGGCGGGCTTCGACCTGGCACTGATCGGCGCGGTACGGGCGGTGGTGGACGTGCCGGTCGTGGCCAGCGGTGGCGCCGGCGAGGTGGCCCACTTCGCGCCCGCCATCGGTGCCGGGGCGGACGCGGTGCTCGCCGCCAGCGTCTTCCACTTCGGCGAGCTGACCGTGGCCGAGGTCAAGGACGCACTGCGCCGCAGCGGCCACCCGGTGCGCTGAGCCCCCATCAGTGCCCTCCGGAGTGACCCTCCGGTGAACGCCGGGGTGTGGGAATCGAGCGGACCGCGTACTCCTGGACAGCCGCCGCGTGGTCGGCCTCGTCCAGGTTCCACTCGGCGCTGCCCGGCGCGTGCCGGCGGCTCAGCACGCCCTGGACGGTGTCCACCATGGTCGCCACACCGGCGCGTGGCCGGGAGCGCCAGAGCTGCTCGCCCTCGGCGGTGATCCGGAACCAGCCGTCGGCGACGCTGACCAGACCAGCGCCGACCAGCCGTCGGACGGCGGCCTCCACCTCGTGCCGCTGCGGGATCGCCTGGTTGAGGTGATCGGCGGTGGAGAGCACGTCGGCCAGGCGGACGCCCTCCGGACGGCGGCTGGTGGCGGACCGACGGTGCCGCCCGGCCCCGCTCGCGATCACCAGCGACACGAAGATCCAGGCGTCGGTCCAGCGCCAACCGTTCTCCCCCATGCAGAGATGATGACGGCGAGCGTCGCGGAAGGGAACACCAACCCACCAACCGACCGCCTCCACCACCGGCGCGTGCCGGTGCGCGGACCGTCGGTGAACGCTCAGCCCGCCGGGGCCACCGGCGTGACGGCTCCCGGCGCGGTGGCCGAGGGGTCGGGCACGCCGGGCAGTGGGTCGGGTGCCGCGGGGTGCTGTTCGGGCACCGCGAACAGCGGGATGAAGAGCTGCGCCAGCGGGCCGATGGCCAGCGCGTACGCCACGGTGCCCACACCGACCGTGCCGCCCAGCAGCCAGCCCAGCGCCAGCACGGTGACCTCGATGACCGTGCGCACCAGGCGGATCGAACGGCCGGGTCGGCGGGCCACGAAACCGGTCATCAGCCCGTCGCGTGGGCCGGGGCCGAGCCGGGCGCCGAGATAGAGACCGGTGGCGGCGCCGTTGGCGACGATCCCGGTGATCAGCAGCGCGATCCGGACGCCGAGCGGGCCGCCGGCCGGCAGCAGGGCCAGCGTGGCGTCCACCACCAGGCCGATCACCACCACGTTGCTGACCGTGCCGAGGCCGGGGCGTTGCCGCAGCGGAATCCAGAGCAGCAGCACCAGCGCGCCGACCCCGATGGTGACCGTGCCGAAGGAGAGCCGGGTCAGCTCGGCCAACCCCTGGTGGAACACGTCCCACGGGTCGAGGCCCAGGTCGGAGCGGATCATCAGAGCCATGCTGATCCCGTACAGGGTCAGCCCGGCGTACAGCTGGGCCAGCCGTCGCGCAGGCCGGTGCCGCAGATTGCCAATCAGTGCCATGCATGCCACCCTAGGTGCCAATCCTCCCGGAGGAAGAAGCCAATATCGGAGGAGTGGCCATGACAGCTCAGGTGCGCGGCGGCCAATTGGCCCGTCTGCTCGGGCAGTGGCACGCCCTACCGGGTCGTCGCCGCAGCCCCGACTACGCCGCCCTGGCCGGCGCGGTGCGCGGGCTGCTCGCCGACGGCCGGCTGCCGCTCGGCGTCCGCCTGCCGGCGGAACGGGAACTGGCCGAGGCGCTGCGGATCAGCCGGACCACGGTCACCGCCGCGTACCGGCAGCTGCGCGAGACCGGGCACCTGGCCAGCCGCCGGGGAGCCGGCAGCTGGACCATGCTGCCCGGTAACCACCGGGTGGCCAGCACCGGACTGTGGACCCCGCTGGACGACCGGGAGATGATCGACCTCGGCGTCGCCGCGCTGGCCGCCCCGCCGCAACTGCTGGCGGCCGCCCGCGCCGCCGCCGAGGACCTGCCCCGCTACCTGGGCGGGGCCGGCTACCACCCCACCGGGATCATCGAGCTGCGCGAGGCGGTGGCCGACGGGTACGCCGCCCGGGGCCTGCCCACCTCGGCCGACCAGATCATGATCACTAGTGGCACCCAGCACGCGCTGGACCTGGTGCTGCGACTCGCCCTGGCCCCCGGCGGCAGCGTGCTGGTCGAGTCACCGACCTACCCCAACGCGCTCGCCGCGCTGGCCGGCCGGCGCGCTCGCATCGCCACCCACGGCCTGGCCGCCGACGCCGGTTGGGAGTCCGACCTGCTACTGGGCAGCCTCCGGCAGACCCGACCCAAGCTGGCCTACCTGATCCCGGAGTTCCAGAACCCGACCGGGCACCTGATGCCGGCGTCGCTGCGCGAGCGGGTGGTGGCCGCCGCCCACGCCGTCGGCACCGACCTGGTCATCGACGAGTCCTTCGTGGACCTGCCGCTGGACGGCACCGAGCTGCCCCCGCCGACGGCCACCTTCGACCGGCACAGCCGGGTGGTCAGCATCGGCGGGATGAGCAAGCCGTACTGGGGTGGCCTGCGGATCGGTTGGGTACGCGCCTCCGCCCCACAGGTGCAGCGGCTGGCCGCCGTCCGGGTCGGCGTGGACATGGCCAGCCCGGTGCTGGACCAACTCGTCGCCGTGCACCTGCTCGCCGACGCGAAGGCCATCGTCGCGGACCGCCGCGCCCAGCTCGCCGCCCAGCGCGACGCGCTGCTCGGCGCGCTGGCGCACCGGCTGCCGGACTGGCGGATCACCGTGCCACGCGGCGGCGTGACGCTCTGGGCCGAACTGGACGGCCCGGTCTCCAGCGCGTTGGCCCGGGCCGCCGAGGACGTCGGCGTCCGGCTGGCGCCCGGCCCCCGGTTCGGCCTGGACGGCACCCTGGAGCGCTTCCTGCGGCTGCCGTTCACCCTGCCCGCCGCGGACCTCGTCGAGGCCGTCGGGCGGATCGCCGCAGTCCGCTACGACCTGGACCGCACCGGCCGGCAGCGATGGAGCGAGCCCGCCGTCATCGCCTGAGACCGTCGCCCCGAGCGCAAGCCCCGGCTGGGATCGCCGTCACGTCGTCGCGGGGGCCTCGCCGGTCCGCCTGGACTGCGAGACTGTGCGCCGTGACGATTGGCGGTACGACGCGGCGGACGCCGCGGATGCGGGCGATGACCGAGGGCTCCACGGTGACCCCGCTGGAACTCTTCTTCGACCTGGTCTTCGTCTACGCGCTCACCCAGGTAACCGCGCTGATGGCGGACGACCTCACCGGTGCCGGCCTGCTGCGGGGCCTGCTGCTGCTGGCCCTGCTCTGGTGGTGCTGGTGCTGCTACGCCTGGCTGGGCAACACGGTGCGGGCCGACGAGGGCCTGGTGCGGGTGGTGCTGTTCGCCGTCATGGCCACCATGTTCGTGGTCGCGGTGACCATCCCGGAAGCGTTCGACGACCTTCCCGGCGGGCTCTCCGGCCCGGTGGTCTTCGCCGCCTGCTACCTGGTCGTCCGGGTGCTGCACCTGGTGCTCTACTACTTCGCGGCACGTGGTGACGCCGGGCTGCGCCGTCAACTGCTCCGCGCCGCCCTGCCGATGCTCGCCGGGGCGCTGCTGCTCTTCTCCGCCGCGGTGGTGCCGCAGCGGCTGACCGACTCACCACAGCAGGTCGACACGATCCGCACGGCTCTCTGGGTGCTCGCACTCGCTGTCGACTACGGCGGGATCATGGCGATCGGGGCGCGGGGCTGGCAGATCTTCTCCGCCGCCCACTGGACCGAACGGCACGGCCTGATCATCATCATCGCGCTCGGCGAGTCGCTGGTGGCCATCGGCGTGGGGGTCACCGCGCTGCCCATCTCCTGGCCGATCATCGTCGCCTCGGTGCTGGCCATCATGGTCACCGCCGCGCTCTGGTGGGCGTACTTCGACGTGGTGTCGATCGCCGCCGAGCGGGTGCTCCACCGGGCCGAGGGCGCCGCCCGCGCCGCGCTGGGCCGCGACTCCTACACCTACCTGCACCTGCCCATGGTGGCCGGCATCATCCTGCTCGCCCTCGGCTTCAAGAAGGTGCTGTCGTACGTGGGGGACGGCACCGAGCACGAGCTGAGCGACCCGCTGCACGGGCTGGGACTGCTGGCCCTCTACGGCGGCGTGATCCTCTACCTGCTGGGCCACCTCGGCTTCCGGCTGCGCAACATGGCCTCGGTCAACTGGCCTCGGGTGGCGACGATGCTGCTGCTGGTGGCGCTGCTGCCGGTGGCCGACCACCTGCCGGCGCTGGCCGCGCTGGGCCTGCTGGCCGCCGTCTGCGTCGGAATGGTGGTCGCCGAGGTGCGGCTGTTCGGCGCTGCCCGCCGCGAGCTGCGGGACTCCTTCCTCGCGGAGCACGGCGCGGGCGCGGCTCCGGGCGACTGACCGGAGCAGGCGGCGCGGGTGGGTGGCGGAACACAGCGGTGCACGGCACCGGTCGCGGCGGCCGGCCAGACGCACCGGCGGGCTGCGCACCCGTGAACGCCGGCAGCCCCGAGACCTGATCGGTGCGGGGCCGCCGGCGGTCGAGCTCAGGGCTCGTCTCAGAGTTCGGCGAGGGTGCCGGCGTACATCTTGTCGATCTCGGCGGCGAAGTTGCTCTCCACACCGCGCCGCTTGATCTTCAACGACGGGGTGATCTCGCCGTCCTCGATGGTCAGGTCGCGCGGCAGGATCGCCACCTTCTTGATCGTCTCCCAGCGGTTGAGCTTGGCGTTGAGCTGGGCGACGTACTCCTCGACCATCGCCTTGGCCTCGGGCGAGGTGACGATGGCCGAGTAGTCGCGGCCCTCCAGCGGGCCGCCGGCCACCCACCCCCGGATCGCGTCCGGGTCCAGCGTGACCAGCATCGTGCAGAAGTTGCGGGCCTGCCCGACGACGACCGCCTGCGAGGTGTACGGGCAGATCGCCTTGAACATCCCCTCGATGTGCGAGGGCGCGATGTACTTGCCGCCCGAGGTCTTGACCAGGTCCTTCTTCCGGTCGGTGATCCGCAGGTAGCCCTGCTCGTCGAGGCTGCCGATGTCGCCGGTGCGGAAGAACCCGTCCTCGGTGAACGCGGCGGCGGTCTCCTCCGGCAGGTTGTGGTAGCCGCGCATCACCGGCCGGCCGCGGACCAGGATCTCCCCGTCGGTGTCGATCCGGCACTCCAGGTCGCCCATCGCCCGGCCCACCGTGCCGATCCGCAGCCCGGAGGGCGGGTTGACGAAGTTGCCGGCGCTCGTCTCGGTCAGGCCGTAGCCCTCGGAGATCGGCAGGTTGGCGGCGGCGAAGAAGGTGGCGATCTCCGGGCTGAGCGGAGCCGCGCCGGAGACCAGGACCCGCATCCGGCCGCCCAGGCGGGCCTGGAGCTTGCTGAACACCAGCTTCTCGGCCAACCCGTAGCGCAGCTTCAGCCCGGCGGGCACCGGCTTGCCGGCCTGCTCCAGGGTCACCTTCTCCTTGCCGACCCGGACGCCCCAGGCGAAGATCTTCGCCTTCGCGCCGCCGGCGCCCTGCGCGGTGGTCACCGCCTTGTTGTAGACCTTCTCGAACACCCGGGGAGCGCCGCACATCAGCGTCGGCCGGATCACCGAGAGCAGGTCGACCAGCTTGTCCACCCGCCCGTCGACGTAGGTGGGCAGGCCCACGTGGATGGCGCCGCAGAGCAGCGTCTTGCCGAACGAGTGGGCCAGCGGCAGCCACAGGTACTGCAGGTCGTCGTCGCGGAGCAGCCCGACCTCGGCCTGCGCCACGGCCTCCCAGCACCAGCCGCCGTGCAGCAGTTCGACGCCCTTGGGCCGGCCGGTGGTGCCGGAGGTGTAGATCAGGGTGGCCAGGTGCTCCGGACCGATGCCGGCCACGAGCATGTCGATCAGATCCGGCTCGGCGGCCAGCGCGCGGGCGCCCCGCTCCTCCAAATCGGCGAGGGTGAGCTGGGGGACTGCGGCGGTCTCGTCGGCGGCGCCGTCGAGGAGCACCACGTGGGTCAGCGCGGGCAGGTCGGCACCGGCGATCTTGGCGGCCTGGGCCGGGTTCTCCGCGAAGAGCACCTTCGAGCCGGAGTCGGCGATGATGTAGGTCGCGTCCGCCGGCTCGGTGGTCGGGTAGACGGTGGTGGTCGACCCGCCGGCGCACATGATGCCGAGGTCGGCGATCACCCAGTCCAGGCGGGTGTTGGCGAGGATCGCGACGGGATCCTCCTGGCCGACGCCCAGGCCGTGCAGGCCGGCGGCGACCGCCTTGGCGCGCTGGCCGACCTGCTCCCAGGTCAGCCAGACCGGGCCCGACTCGTCGGGGGCCGGGTAAGCGAACGCGTGCCGGTCGGGGGTGGCCGCCACGCGCTTGAGGAACATGTCCGGGATGGAGCGGTACGGGACATCGAGAGCCATCGCTGTAGCCGCCTTCGGGGGTGGTGGCGTGACGATCGTCACGTCATAGTGGTTACCGAAGGGTATTGCCTGTCGCCGGGCATCGGCTAGCCCCGGTGATCGTCCGGGCCCCCCGTCCCGCCATCCGGTACGCCGGATCAGGCGTAACGGGCGGCCACCAGTGACCAGTCGTAGGTTGCCCGGATCCAGTTGCGCCGGGCGGCGAGCGCCGGGCGCAACCCCTCGTCCCCGCTGGCGAGCAGCGTGTCCTCCGCGGTCAGGTACGCCGTCAGCCCCTGGTTGAACCGGTCGGCCGCGGCCCGCAGCGCGCCCGGTTCGTCCGTGCCGGTCTCCTGGGCGATCACGGTCACCAGGTTGTGCGCGTCCGGGTCGGCCCGGCTCTCCTTGCCGTAGGAGAAGAGGTCGTTGCACCAGCAGACCAGGTCCACCGCCAGCAGGTCCAGGGCGGCCAGCGCCGGGTCGGCGTGCCGGCTCGGCTCGGGCGGCTCCTCCGACGCCAGGTCGGTCAAGGTGAGGCAGGGGTGCACGCCGCCGATGTGTCGGCGCAGTTGGACGTACTCCGCGACCTCGGGAACCCGTCGGCGCTCCCGGTTGGTCGCCTCCCAGAGCAGCGCCAACAGGTACTCCCGTACCTGGCTGACGAACCGCAGCAGCAGTGTCGGGCGGTCGTGCAGCCGGGTCCGGCGGCACAGGTCGTGCAGCGCGTCACCCAGCGGCCCCGCGGTCGGCGGCACGACGTCGGGGTCACCGCACCGGTCCAGCACGTCGAGAAGGGTGCCGATCGCCGGCGCCAGCCGGCCCGGGTCGGCGCCGAGGCCGTCCTCGTCGCAGGCGTCGTCCATCACGAAGAGCCAGGAGATCAGGTCGGTGAGCAGCCGCAGCCCGTCCGCCGACCCGTCGGGGGAGGCTCGCCCGGCCAGGCCGGCGGCGTCCGCCCGCTGCAGCCGATGGACCCGATGGCTGGAATCGATCAGCCCGAACGCGCGCGCCCACTCGACGCTCTCGTCCGCCACTCGATCCGTGGCCTCGTGGCGCCCTACGGGAAACGGGGGCTCCCGCAGCGCCGAGATCGCGAAAGTCCGCACAATGTGCCCCCACTCGTGCCGCCCCGGCGCGGAACGGCGCGGTGAAGCGTACGGGAGCAGGGATCGTTATGCGTCGCTGGGCGCGATGCTTTCCACGAGCGAGGTCGTGACCGTTTAGGTGCAGAGAGTTACAATCCCAGGCTGGCGTTGCGGAGCAGTCGCGCGGACGCCGCCGAGCCGTCCAACTGGACGCGGGCCACCCGCTGCCGGCCGGAAAGGAACAGGGTCAACTCGGCCGGGGCGCCGACCACCCGCAGCCGCTCGCCGCCGCGGCCGACGGAGATCTCGCCGTACCCCGGCGCCTGTACGTAGAGGTCCGCCGGAAAGCGGCGCAGAGCCAGTCGGGCCAGCGGGGCGGCCCGCCTCCACAGCGCGGCCTGCAGGCCGGGCGGCAGCTCGCGCGGCAGCCACCCCGACCCGGCCCGCCGCACGTCCTCGTGGTGGATGAAGAACTCCAGCATGTTGGCCAGTTCGTCGGTCACCGGGTTGCTGACCGGGCTCCACACCGGTGGTCGGCGCACCTGCGCCACCAGGTCGGCGTAGGGCCGGGCGGCAAGACGGCGCCGGACCCGTTCGGCGTACCCGCGCAGCGGGGCCAGCAAAATCCCGCCGGCCGCGTCCGGGCGGCGCTCCCGCAGCACCAGGTGCGCGGCGAGATCGCGGGTCGCCCAGCCCTCGTTGATCGTCGGCGCGTCCGGCCCGAGGGCCAGCAGAAGATCCGCCAGCGCCTCGCGCTCGGCTCGGGCGTACCGCATTGCCCGATCGTAGGCCCACGGGCCCGTCGGCGCCCGCCGGCGGACGCCCGGTCGGCAGAACCGATCTCGTCGCCCTCGGATACGTGATGGTCGACATATGCGGTCCGAGTCGGCAGGGGTGGTCCTGACCGGTAAGGATGAGGGAGATAATGATGGCTTACGGCGGGGGAGAGCGTGGCGAGCAAGACAAGTCGGGATGTGCTCGGCCGGGGGCTGGGGGTTCTCCGGCAGGCGATCCGGGAGCAGCCACGGATCTTCACGGTGGCGGTGGTCGGCAGCGTGCTGTTCGGCTCGATGGTCATCGTCAGCGCGTACGTGGTCGGCGGGGTCGTCGGCGACGTGGTGGTGCCGGCCATCGCGCGGGGCGAGGTGGCCACCGGCAGCCTGGCACTGGCCGCGATCGCCCTGTTCGGCATCAGCGTGCTGCGGGTGGTGGGCATCTTCGGCCGCCGGCTCGGCGCCGGTTACATGCAGTACCGCCTCCAGGCCGCGTACCGCCGCCGGGTCACCCGTCGCTACCTGGACCTGCCGCTGTCCTGGCACCACCGCAACGCCACCGGCACCCTGCTCTCCAACGCCAACTCGGACGTCGAGGCGGCCTGGTATCCGATCGCGCCGCTGCCCTTCGCGGTCGGCACCCTGGTGATGCTGGTCGGCGCGATCGTCTCGCTGTTCGCCACCGACTGGGCGCTGGCCCTGGTCGGCCTCGCGGTCTTCCCCGCGCTGTTCGCGCTCAACGTGGTCTACTCCCGCCGGATGGCGCCCAGGCAGGCCCGGGCGCAGCGGCTGCGCGCCGAGGTCAGCGGCATCGCTCACGAGAGCTTCGACGGCGCCCTGGTGGTCAAGACGATGGGCCGGGAGGCGCAGGAGACCGCCCGATTCGCCGGCCGGGCCGGTGAGCTGCGCGACGCGCTGATCTCGGTCGGCCGGCTGCGCGGCGTCTTCGATCCGCTGCTGGAGACGCTGCCCAGCCTCGGCACCCTGGCCGTGCTGGTGGTCGGGGCGTTCCGGCTGCGCCAGGGCGCGATCAGCGTCACCGAGCTGGTCAGCGTGGCCTTCCTCTTCACCGTGCTGGCCTTTCCGGTGCGGGCCATCGGCTGGGTGCTGGCCGAGCTGCCGCGCAGCGTCGCCGGCTGGGACCGGGTCCGCCGGGTGCTCGACGCCACCGGCGAGATGCCGTACGGGCGGCGGGTGCTCGACCCGGCCACCTCGGGCCCGGCCACCCTCAGCTTCACCGACGTGCACTTCTCCTACCCGCCGGCCGAGGCGCACCAGCCCGGCGTGCAGGTGCTCGGCGAGGTGGGCTTCACGGTGCCCGCCGGACGGACGGTGGCCCTGGTGGGGCCGACCGGCGCCGGGAAGTCCACCATCGCCTCGCTGGCGGTGCGCCTGGTCGACCCGGACGCCGGCATCGTCACGCTGGACGGCGTGGACATGCGCGAGCTGACCGCCGCGTCGCTGGCCGGCACGGTCGCCCTGGTCGCCCAGGTGCCGTTCGTCTTCGACGACACGGTCCGCGCCAACATCGCCCTCGACCGGCCGGGCATCGACGACGAGGACGTCTGGGCGGCACTGCGGCTGGCCGAGGCGGACGGGTTCGTCGCGGCGCTGCCGGAGGGTCTGGACACGATGGTCGGTGAGCGGGGCACCTCGCTCTCCGGCGGGCAGCGGCAGCGGCTCACCCTGGCCCGCGCGCTGGCCGGCCGGCCGCGCCTGCTGGTGCTCGACGACGCGACGAGCGCGGTGGACCCCCGGGTGGAGGCGGCCATCCTGGCCGGGCTGCGCTCGTCGGCGGGTGAGCCCGGCGTGCCGGCGGCGTCGATCCTGGTGGTGGCGTACCGCCGGGCCACCATCGCACTGGCCGACGAGGTCATCTACGTGGAGCAGGGGCGGGTGATCGCGCGGGGCACGCACAGCGAGCTGTTGGCCACCGTGCCCGGCTACGCCGACCTGGTCACCGCCTACGAGCAGGCGGAGGTCGACCGCGCGCAGGAGCGTCCGTACGAGGACGAGGTCGCGCCGCTGCCCTCGGGCCTGGAAATCGAGGTGGACCGGTGACGACAACGGCGAGTACTGATGAGCGGGACGAGCGGGTCGAGACGACCTGGCAGACCCTGCGGCGAGGGTTGTCGCTCTCGCCGGAGCTGCGGACCGGGCTGGCGGGCACCCTGGCCCTGGCGCTGGTCTACATGGTGGGCCGGGTGGCCGTGCCGGTCGCCGTGCAGCAGGGCATCGACCGCGGCATCGTCGGCGGTCTGAACCTGAACTTGGTCTGGTCGGTGGTGGTGATCACCGCCGCGATCCTCACGGTGACCACGCTCTGCGGCTACCTGATGATGCGCCGGTTGTTCACGGTCAGTGAGACGGCGCTGGCCAACGTGCGGACGAGGGCGTTCCGGCACGTGCACGACCTGTCGATGCTGCACCAGCAGTCGGAGCGGCGCGGCTCGCTGGTCTCGCGGGTGACCAGCGACGTCGACCAGATCACCCAGTTCCTCCAGTGGGGTGGGGTGATCCTGCTGGTCAACCTCGGCCAGCTGGTGGTCACCACGATCGTCATGCTGGCGTACTCCTGGCAGTTGACCCTGGTGGTGCTGGTGGCGTTCCTGCCGGCGGTGTTCATCATCCGGCAGTTGCAGCGTCGCCTCGGCGCGGCGTACGCGACGGTGCGTCAGCGCACCGGCACGCTGCTCGGCGCGATCGGCGAGAGCGTGGTGGGCGCGCCGGTGATCCGGGCGTACGGCATCGCGGGGCGCACCGCGCGGCGGCTGGACGACGCGATCGACAGCCAGCGCCTGGCGCAGCAGCGGGCGATCCGGATCAGCATCGTGGGCAGCTCGGTCGGCGAGCTCGCCGCCGGGGTGGCGCTGGCTGGCGTGGTGGTGCTCGGGGTGACGCTGGGGGTGGACGGCACGCTGTCGATCGGCCAGCTGACCGCGTTCCTCTTCCTGGTGACGCTCTTCATCCAGCCGGTGCAGATCGCCACCGAGGTGCTCAACGAGGCGCAGAACGCGATCGCGGGCTGGCGCCGGGTGCTCGACGTGCTGGACGTCGCCCCGGACGTGGCTGACCCGGGGGAGCAGGGGCGGGAGCTGCCGGGCGGGCCGCTGGACATCAGGTTCGCCGGGGTGCGGTTCGCCTATCCGGGCGGTCCTCCGGTGCTGCACGACATCGACCTGGACATCCCGGCGAAGAGCCGGGTGGCGGTGGTCGGCGAGACCGGCAGCGGCAAGACCACCTTCGCCAAGCTGCTGACCCGGTTGATGGATCCGTCGGCGGGCGCCGTGCTGCTGTCCGGGGTGCCGCTGGCGGAGGTCCGGTTCGACTCGCTGCGCTCGCGTGTGGTGATGGTCCCGCAGGACGGGTTCCTCTTCGACGCGACGGTGGGGAACAACGTCCGGTTCGCCCGGCCGGAGTTGACCGACGAGCAGCTCAGCGTCGCCTTCACGGAGCTGGGCCTGGCGGACTGGTTGGACGGCCTGCCGGCCGGCCTGGACACGCCGGTCGGCGAGCGCGGTGAGGCGCTCAGCGTCGGGGAACGGCAGCTGGTCGCGCTGGCGCGGGCGTACGTGGCCGACCCGGACCTGCTGGTGCTGGACGAGGCGACCAGCGCGGTGGACCCGGCGACCGAGGTGCGCCTGCAACGCACTCTGGACGCGGTCACCCGAGGTCGGACCACCCTGGCCATCGCGCACCGGCTCTCCACGGCGCAGGCCGCCGACGAGGTGATCGTGGTGGATCGGGGGCGGGTCGTGCAGCGCGGCCCGCACGACGAGCTGGTCCGCGACGCCGACTCGGTCTACGGCCTGCTCTACGCCTCCTGGCTGGAGCAGACCCGGTAACGGAGCGGTACCCACCTGCGGCTTGATGGCTGGACGCCGCCGGCCGGGTGCTCTACGCTCCGGGTTAGGTAAGCCTAACCTCTGAAGGAGGTCGCGCCATGCGGCCCAGCCCCGCCGAGATCGTTCGTACCCTCGTCGCCGGCCGGCTGCCCGGTCTCGTCCACCTGGCCCACCGGCCGGGCCCGCACCACGCCCGGCACGTGACCGACGCGGACGGTCGGGTGCTGCTGCTGGTCCCGGTGGCCAGCCACCTGGCCGCCGCGCTGCGGCCGGCCGCCGGGGGCAGCGACGTCGCGGTGGTGCTCGACGTGCTCGACCTGCCGCCCGCCGCCGGCGCACCGGGGCTGGGACGGGCCTGGGTCTCCGGCTGGGCAGCCGAGCTGCATGGCGCCGAGGCCCGCCGCGCGGCGGTCGACTTCGCCGCGGTGGAGCCGACCGGCGACCTGCTCGACCTGGGGCGTCCGGTTCCGGCTGTTCCGCTTCGAGGTGGTCGAGGTCCGCTGGGAACGCGCCGGCGTCGTGCAGCGGATCGACCCGGGGGAGTACGCCGAGGCCGAGCCGGACCCGGTGCATCCGGTCGAGGCGCGGCTGCTGGCCGACCTCACGGAGCGCGACGCCGGCCAGGTGGCCGCGTACCTGCGCCGGCAGCTCGGGTTGACCGAGCAGACCCCGGACGGGCCGCCCCGGGTGGTGCGCATCGACCGCTACGGGCTGGTGGTCGCTCTCGGCCGCCCCGGCGCCCGGCGGCGGGTCCGGCTCGCCTTCCCGTGCCCGGTGGCCGACCCGGACGATCTGGTCCGGCTGCTGCCGCCGCTGCGCCACCGTGCCGAGGTCCGCCCGCCGGGCTGACCACTCGCCGGAAGCGCTGACGGTCTAGCTCGGCAGCGGCCCGGTCAGGTAGCGCTGCACGGTCGGGCCGATGGCCGCGACCAGCGTCTCCGGGTCGGCGGAGGCGACCGGCTCCAGCCGGATCACGTGCCGCATCATGCCCAGCCCGATCAGCTGGGTGGCGACCAGCGAGCCGCGTAGCGGCAGCTCGGTCGGCTCGACGTCGAGCTGGTCGATCACCCGGCGCAGCACCTGCGTCGTGATGAACTCACGCAGCAGTCGGGCCGTCCACTCGTTGCTCACCGCGGAGCGCAGCAGGGCCACCCCGGCGCTGCCGGCCGGCGAGTCCCAGACGCCGAGGAAGGTGCGGACCAGCCGTACGCCGATGCCGTCCTGGCCGCCCGCGAGCACCTTCGGCACCACCTCTCCCGGGTCGACCGGGAAGTTCATCGCGGCCAGGAAGAGCTGGTCCTTGCTGCCGAAGTAGTGGTGCACCAGCGCCGGGTCCACCCCGGCGGTGCCGGCGATGGCGCGGATCGAGGCGGCGTCGAAGCCGCGCTCGGCGAACGCCGCCCGCGCCGCGTCGAGGATCGCCTCGCGGGTGCCCTGATTGCCGGGTCGCCGGCCGGTCCGCCGCGCCATCGCCGCCCTTCGTTCGCCCGCCGGTCAGCCGCTGCGCCGGCGCAGGGTGGCCGCCGCGAGCACCAGCGCCAGCACCACCGCGCCGAGCACCACCACCACGTCCCGCCACATCGTCCCGGTCGGCTCGGCGTTGGCGCCGACCTCCTGCAACGCCTCGACGGCGTACGACAGGGGGAAGGCGTCGCTGAGCGCCTGGAGCCAGCCGGCCATCTCGTCGCGGGCCACGAACAGCCCGCAGAGCAGCAGCTGGGGGATCACCACGACCGGCAGGAACTGTACTGCCTGGAACTCGGTGCGGGCGAAGGCGCTGCAGAACAGCCCGAGGGCGACGCCGAGCACGGCGTCGATCACGGCGATCCCGATCACCAGCCCGCTGCTGCCGGCGGTGTCCAGGTCGAAGATCCAGTACGCCACCCCGGCGGCGACGGCGGCCTGCGCGGCGGCGGCCAACCCGAACGCGATGCCGTAGCCGAAGAGCAGGTCGAGCTTGCCCAGCGGGGTGGTGAGCAGTCGCTCCAGGGTGCCGGAGGTGCGCTCGCGGAGCATGGCGATGCTGGTCACCAGGAACATGATCACGAACGGGAAGATGCCGAGCATCACCAGCGCGACCCGATCGAACGTCGACGGCTGCCCGGGCGGGGTCGGCTGGTCGGCGTACATGAAGTAGACCAGGGTGAGCAGGGCGGACGGCACCGCCACGAGCAGCGCGATGGTGCGCCGGTCGTGCCGGAGCTGGCGCAGGATGCGGCCTGTGGTGGCCGCCAGGATCCGCGGGTTCATGACATGCCTCCAGTTCGCGGCCGCGGGACCCGCGGGCCGGGTGCTCTCCTCGCGTTCACGACGCGTCCCGTCCGGCCGTGGCGTCGGCGGGGCCCGCCGCCTCCGCGGGACCCGGCTCGCCGGCCCGGATCAGCCGCAGGAACGCCTCGTCGAGGTCGTCCACGCCAGCGGCGGCGCGGATCGCGGCCGGGCTGTCGTCGGCGATCAGCCGGCCCTCCCGGATCAGCAGCAGCCGGTCGCAGCGGGCCGCTTCGTCCATCACGTGGCTGGACACCAGCAGGGTGGTGCCCGTGGCGGCCATCGCGTGGAACCGGGCCCACAGGTCGGCCCGCAGCACCGGGTCCTGACCGACGGTGGGCTCGTCGAGGATGACCAGCTCGGGCTCGCCGACGAGGGCGCAGGCCAGGGACGCCCGGCTGCGCTGGCCGCCGGACAGGGTGCCGACCAACTGGCCGGCCGCCCGGGCCAGCCCGACGTCGCTGATCGCCTGGTCCGCCTCGGCGCGACCCCGCCCGTGCAGGGCCGCGAAGTATCGGGCGTTCTCCCGCACGGTCAGGTCGGCGTAGATGCTCGGCGCCTGGGTCAGGTAGCCCACCTGGTGCCGCAGCGCGGGCGAGCCGGCCGGCTGGCCCAGCACGGTGACCGTCCCCCCGGTGACCACCTGCACCCCGACGACCGCGCGCATGAGCGTCGTCTTGCCGCTGCCACTGGGGCCGAGCAGCCCGGTCACGGCACCGCGCGGGACGGTGCAGCTGATGCCGTCCAGCACCCGCCGCCCGCCCCGGTCGACCTTCAGGTCGCGGACCGCTATCGCGTCGTCCATCACGTACCTCCGGGGAAACTCATCAGCTGTTGAACTCAACGCTAGATGAGATACCGGCGCCGGCGCAACGATCGACTCCCGCGTATCGCCGCGCCGAGTGTGAGAACGGGCAGTAGCCCCCGGACCGGACATCAGGTCCGGCAACGGGCATTGCGCACCGATGGGGCGTACGGCACGATGACGCCGTGGATCACGCTCCGTTACCGGACAGCGGGTTTCTCGAGGACTGGGCCGCGCGGTTGCGGCAGGCGGCCGAGCGACCTGTCGTCGGCATCCTCCTGCGCGGAAGTCACGCCCGGCGGGCCGCCACCGCGCACAGCGACGTCGACCTCGACGTGCTGGTCGGCGGCGCCCCGTACGAGGCCCGCAGGGCGTACCTGGCCGAGTCCGCGGGCCGGCTCACCCACGTCTCGGTGGCCGCGCGGGACGTCCGCTCCTGGGTGCACCGGCTGGGTGAGCCGGCCGACTGGGCATTCGGGCTGCCGGTCACCGCACCGGCGCGACTGCTCTGGGCCGACCCGTACTGGCGGCGCCGAATCGACCTTCCGGTGCTCTGCCAGCCCGCCGAACCGCCCCGGCTGGAGGAGCTGATCGCCACGCTGGGTAAGGCTGCCGCCGCCCGGGCCGCCGACGACCGCCTCGGGGTCCGGCTCGCCGTGGCCGACCTGGCCCGGCTCTGCCCCTCCGTGCTGCGCCCGGCCAACCCGTCGGTACGGGTGTTCTCCCGCCGGGCGGCCTTCGCGGCGGCCCTGGAGCTGCCGGTCGCCCCGCCCCGCTACCGGGACGACATGCTGCTCTGCCTCGGGCTGCGTCCGGGCTCCACCGGGCAGCTCTGGGCGGCCGCCGTGCGACTGGTCGCCGGAACGCTGCCGCTGATCCGCCCGTACGCCGAGCAGATCGCCGAAGCGGCCGGCAGCGACCTGGCCGACGCCCTGGTCGACGGCCGGCTGGACCGTTACGTCGCTCAGCTGGCCCGGCCCTCCAGCCACCCGCCGCAGCCTCGGCGGGAGCCGTCGCTGGTACCCGCGCCGCGTGCGGGACAATGGGTCACTGTGCCCGTACCTGACGCGCCGGTGACCGGCGTCCCCAGCGATCCGACCGGCCCGACGGCGCCCGTGCCGGCCTGCCCGTCCCAGCTCGACCCGGCCATCGCGGCCCGCCTGCGCCGCACCGCCGACGGCCTGGTCGCGGCCGTGGTCCGCGCGCACGACACCGGCGAGGTGCTGATGGTCGCCTGGATGGACGACGAGGCGCTGCACCGCACCCTCACCACCGGCCGGGCCACGTACTGGTCGCGCAGCCGGCGCGAGTACTGGGTCAAGGGCGCCACCTCCGGGCACCACCAGTACGTCCGCTCGGTGGCGCTGGACTGCGACGGGGACGCGCTGCTGGTCAGCGTGGACCAGGTCGGCGCCGCCTGCCACACCGGACACCGGACGTGCTTCTTCACCGAGCTGCCCGTCACCGGTTCCGAGGCACGCGCATGACCGACGGCGCGGTGAGCCCCGACCTGGCCACCTTCACCGAGCTGGCCGCCCACTGGCGGGTCGTGCCGGTCACCCGGCGGCTGCTGGCCGACGCGGAGACCCCGGTCGGGGTCTACCGCAAGCTGGCCGGCGGGCCCGGCACCTTCCTGCTCGAATCCGCCGAGCAGGGCGTCGGCTCCGCCGGCATGGCCTGGTCGCGGTACTCGTTCATCGGGGTACGCAGCAGCGCCACGCTGGTCGCGCGGGACGGCGTGGCGAGCTGGCTCGGCCAACCGCCGGCCGGGCTGCCCACCGATGGTGATCCGGTGCGGGTGCTGCGGGAGACCGTCGCGGCTCTGGCCGGCCCTTCCGGCGACCCGTCCAGCGGCCTGCCGCCGCTGACCGGCGGCATGGTCGGCTACCTCGGCTACGACCTCGTCCGCCGCTTCGAGCGGCTGCCCGAGCTGACCGAGGACGACCTGGGCGTGCCGGAGCTGGGCATGATGCTCGCCACCGACCTGGTGGTGCTCGACCACTACGACGGTTCGGCCCTCCTGGTCGCGAACGCGGTGCTGCCGCCGATGGACGCTCCGGGCCGCGCCGCGGAGGTCACCGCCGCGTACCACCACGCGGTGGGCCGGCTGGACGCGATGACGACCGCGCTGTCCCGGCCCATCCCGCCGATGATCTCCACCGTCGAGCGCCCGCCGGCCGGTGAGGTGCTCTGCCGCACCCCGGACGGGGGCTACCCGAAGGCGGTGGAGGCGGCCAAGGAGGCGATCCGGGCCGGCGAGTGCTTCCAGATCGTGCTTTCCCAGCGCTTCGAGCGGTCGACGCACGCCGATCCGCTGGACGTGTACCGGGTGCTGCGCACCAGCAACCCCAGCCCGTACATGTACCTGCTGCGCTTCGACGGTTTCGACATCGTCGGTTCGTCGCCGGAGGCGCACCTGAAGGTCACCGGCGGTGCGGACGGGCGGCGCCGGGCGCTCCTGCACCCGATCGCCGGCACCCGGCCGCGCGGCGGCACGCCGGCCGCCGACGCCGGGCTCGCCGCCGAACTCCTCGCCGACCCGAAGGAGCGCGCCGAGCACGTGATGCTGGTCGACCTCGGCCGCAACGACCTGGGCCGGGTCTGCCAGCCGGGCAGCGTGGAGGTGCCCGAGTTCGCCACCATCGAGCGGTACAGCCACGTGATGCACATCGTCTCCACCGTGACCGGCACGCTGCGTGACGATCGCACCGCGTTCGACGCGCTCGCCGCGACGTTCCCGGCCGGCACGCTCTCCGGTGCGCCGAAGGTGCGGGCCATGGAGATCATCGAGGAGCTGGAGCCGGTCCGCCGCGGCCTCTACGGGGGCACGGTCGGCTACTTCGGCTTCGGCGGCGACCTGGACATGGCGATCGCCATCCGGACCGCGTTGATCCGTGACGGCCGGGCCTACGTGCAGGCCGGCGCGGGGGTGGTCGCCGACTCGGACCCGGCCGCGGAGGACCAGGAGACCCGCAACAAGGCCGCCGCCGTGCTGGCCGCGATCGCGGCCGCCGAGACGTTGCGGCCGGCCCGGTGAGCGCGAGGAGTGCAGCGCAGCGGAGCCCCGCAGTCGCGAACGAAAGGTGGGCCCGGTGAGCGCGAGGAGTGCAGCGCAGCGGAGCCCCGCAGTCGCGAACGAAAGGTGGGCCCGATGACCGGCCCGACGCAACCGCCGGACCGGGCCGTGGCGGGTCGGCGTCAGCTGACGTACGCCGTGCTGCTCTGCCTGGCCGGCGCCGGCCTGGCGCTGTGGGCGTCGACCCGGAGCTGGTCGGTTGAGCTGACCGCCCGCCCGGCGCCGCTGCCGCCGGTCCGCGACGCCCGTAGCGGCGCTGCTCTGCTGCCGTGGCTGCCGGCGCTGGCCCTGGTCACGCTGGCCGGCGCGGGCGCGGTGCTGGCCACTCGCGGCCGGGCGCGGCGGCTGCTGGGCGTTCTGCTCGGCGCGCTCGGTCTGGCCGTGGCGGCCGGCGGCGGGTACGGGCTGGTCACCGGCCTCGACGGCGTGGTTAGCCGGCAGTGGCCGGCGCTCTGTCTGCTCGGCGGCCTGCTGGCCGTGGCGGGTGGCGGGTGGACCGCGCTGCGGGGCGGCGGCTGGCCGGCGATGGGCGCCCGGTACGAGCGGCCGGCGCGGACCAGCACGCAGGGCCCGCCTCCGGAGGCCGGACCGGCCGGACCGATGGCCGGGCGGCGAACCACCGAGGCGTGGGACGCGCTGGACCGGGGCGAGGACCCCACGGCCGGCTGACCTGACGGCCGGTGTGGCCGGGCGTCAGCCGACCGGCTGACGCTCCCGCTGCTGGCGGCGGGCGGCGGCGCGGGCGGCGGTCAGCTCGGCCACCAGCCGGTCCAGTTCGGCGCGCTGGTCGGCGCGGGCCCGGTCGGCGCAGACCGCCTCCCAGGCGTTGCCGCGCGCGGTCCGCATCCGCCCCTCGCCGACCACGGCCCGTTCAAGTGTGTGCACCACCCCCACGGCGAGCGATGCCACCGTCCGAGAGAGGGTGGTCAGCCCGATGCTCGGGGTCGGCTCGGAAATGCTCATGGTCACCTCGCACGAGGAGTTGGCGACGGTCGGGCAGGCGCGGCATCGAGTCTGCCTGAGGACGATGCTGGCCGGCTGACGTTTCGCCGGAGTGACCGCCCGGTCAACTGTCCCGCCTCGGCCGTGACCAGGCACCGGCCGTTCGGCCTTGAGCTTGCTCACAGCATCGACAATTATCATTGTTGTCGCTGGTCGGGTGGCATGATCGATGGATTGACGCCGGAGGTGGCGCTGAGTGACATCCCCTTCACGGCAAGTCGGCCATTATGCCGCAGGCCTTTTCGTGAGCAGCGCCATACCCCCGGCTCCCGGCTCAGGTCGGCTGCCCCTAGCATCGGCCCATGACACCCGGAGAGGGGAGTCCGATGGTGACTGATGAGCATGCGCACGCGGAGGGGGACGACGCCGGTCAGGCAGCGTCCGTAAGCGTGCTCGACGAGATCCTGGCTGGCGTACGCGAGGACGTCGCCCGGCGCCAGGAACAGGTTCCGCTGGAGCGGATCCGTGAACTGGCTGCGGCGGCGCCGCCGCCGCTGGACGCGTACGCTGCGCTGCGCAAGCCCGGCGTCGCGGTGATCGCCGAGGTGAAGCGCTCCTCGCCGTCCAGGGGCCGCCTGGCCGAGATCGCCGATCCGGCCGACCTCGCCGTCGACTACGCCTCCGGCGGAGCGCGGGCGATCAGCGTGCTCACCGAGGGCCGCTGGTTCGGCGGCTCGCTGGACGACCTGGCGGCCGTCCGGGCCGCGGTCTCCGTGCCGGTGCTGCGCAAGGACTTCGTGGTCTCCAGCTACCAGGTGCACGAGGCGCGCGCGCACGGCGCCGACCTGGTCCTGCTGATCGTCGCCGCGCTAGAGCAGAACGTGCTGATGGGCCTGCTGGAGCGGATCGAGTCGCTGGGCATGACGGCGCTGGTCGAGGTGCACGACGAGGAGGAGGCCGACCGGGCCCTGGAGGCCGGCGCGCAGGTGATCGGGGTCAACGCCCGTGACCTGCGTACCCTGGAGGTCGACCGGTCGGTGTTCGAGCGGATCGCGCCCGGCCTGCCCAGCAGCGTCGTCAAGATCGCCGAATCTGGCGTCCGCGGCCCGCACGACCTGATCCGGTACGCCTCCGCCGGCGCCGACGCGGTCCTGGTCGGTGAGGGCCTGGTCACGCAGAAGAGCCCCCGGGAGGCGGTGGCCGAGCTGGTCAACGCCGGCAATCACCCGGCAACGCCCCGGCCGGTGCGCTGACCTCGCACCGGTCTGACGCCCCACCGAGAGGATGTCCGATGAGCAGCGACGCGCTGGCCCCGGCGGCCGGTACGCAGCCCGACTCCGCCGGCCACTTCGGCCGCTTCGGCGGTCGATTCGTGCCTGAGGCCCTGGTGGCCGCGCTGGACGAGCTCAACGAGGCGTGGCGCACGGCGATGGCGGACGAGTCCTTCCGGGCCGAGTTCGGCGCGCTGCTGCGCGACTACGCCGGTACCCCGTCGCTGCTCTACGAGGCCCGGCGGTTCTCCGCGAAGGTCGGCGCGCGGGTGCTGCTCAAGCGCGAGGACCTCAACCACACCGGGGCGCACAAGGTGCGCAACGTGCTCGGCCAGGCGCTGCTCACCAAGCGGATGGGCAAGACCCGGGTGATCGCGGAGACCGGCGCGGGCCAGCACGGCGTGGCCACCGCGACGGCCGCCGCCCTGTTCGACCTGGAGTGCGTGGTCTACATGGGCCAGGTCGACACCGAGCGGCAGGCGCTCAACGTGGCCCGGATGCGGATGCTGGGCGCCACCGTCATCCCGGTCACCACCGGCTCGCGCACCCTGAAGGACGCGATGAACGAGGCGATGCGCGACTGGGTGGCCAACGTCGACGAGACGCACTACCTGATCGGCACGGCCGCCGGGCCGCACCCGTTCCCGGCGATGGTCCGCGACTTCGTCCGCGGCATCGGCGACGAGGCCCGCCAGCAGTGCCTGGACCTCACCGGCGCCCTGCCGGACGCGGTCACCGCCTGCGTCGGTGGCGGTTCCAACGCCCTGGGCATCTTCCACGCCTTCGTGGGCGATGAGGACGTGCGGCTGTACGGCTTCGAGGCCGGCGGCGACGGGGTGGCCACCGGCCGCCACGCGGCCAGCATCACCGGCGGCTCTGCGGGTGTGCTGCACGGCACCCGCACCTACGTGCTGCAGGACGCCGACGGGCAGACGCAGGAGTCGCATTCGATCTCCGCCGGGCTGGACTACCCGGGCGTCGGGCCCGAGCACGCCTGGCTGCACGACACCGGCCGGGCCAGCTACCAGCCGGTCACGGACGACGAGGCGATGGCCGCGTTCGAGCTGCTCTGCCGCACCGAGGGGATCATCCCGGCGATCGAGAGCGCACACGCGCTCGCCGGCACCGTCACCCTGGCCCCGAAGCTCGCCGCCGAGCTGGGCCGGGCGCCCACCATCGTGGTCAACCTCTCCGGGCGGGGCGACAAGGACGTGCACACCGCCGGTGACTACTTCGGCATCCTCGACAAGGAGCGGTGAATGAGCCGGATCGGGGTGGCCTTCGACAAGGCACGAGCCGACGGGCGGGCCCTGCTGGTCGGCTGCATGCCGGCCGGGTTTCCGACCGTCGAGGGCAGCATCGCGGCGATGACCGCGATGGTCGAGGCCGGCGTCGACGTCATCGAGGTGGAGATTCCATACTCCGACCCGGTGATGGACGGGCCGGTCATCCAGAAGGCCAGTGACATCGCGCTGGCCGGTGGGGTACGCACCGCGGACACGCTGCGGATCGTCGAGGCGGTCGCGGCCACCGGCGCCCCGGTGGTCACGATGACCTACTGGAACCCGGTCGAGCGCTACGGCGTGGACGCGTTCGCCCGCGATCTCGCCGCCGCCGGCGGGACGGGCCTGATCACCCCGGACCTCATCCCCGACGAGGCGGACGAGTGGCTGGCCGCCTCGGACGCACACGGGTTGGACCGCACCTTCCTGGTCTCGCCGTCGTCCACCGACGCCCGCCTGGAGATGACCGTGCGGCACTGCCGGGGCTTCGTCTACGCCACCGCTGTGATGGGTGTGACCGGGGCTCGGGCGCAGACCTCCGACGCCGCCCCGACGCTCGTCTCCCGGGTACGCGCGGTCACCGACCTGCCGGTCGGTGTCGGTCTGGGCGTGGGCACCGGTGCGCAGGCCGGCACCGTCGCCGGGTACGCCGACGGAGTGATCGTCGGCAGCGCGCTGGTCCGCTGCGTGCTCGATGCGCCCTCCGAGGCCGACGGACTGACCGCCCTGCGCACCCTGAGCGCCGAGCTCGCCGAGGGCGTCCGCACACCCACCCGTTGACCGCTGGGCGGCCTCACATGAGTGACGCCTCCCGGGCAGGTGACCACGGGTTACCTCGCGCTCCGGAGCGGTCAGGGCCGAAGTGACGGGTCCGTCGCCGCCTCGCCACGTTGCTCCGGTGGCTGCCCCACGACCGGCCGTCCGTCGTGGCCGGGCACTGGCTGGCCGTCGTGGCCGCGCAGCACGCCGGAGAGGCCGGCGGCCGCGTCGGTGACGGCGGCCCGGGTGAGTGGGGTGACCGACTCGGGCAGCGCGGCGGGGGCGTGCCAGGACAGCCGGCAACCCGGCGGCGGGTCGGCGACCGGTCGGACCTCGGCCGCGCGGGCCCGGAACACGTGCACCAGGACGTCCGGCAGCGGCCCGGCGCGCCCGGCCGGCTTGCTCGCCGCGGGACTGGTCAGGTGGTAGACGCCGACGAGGTCGAGCAGCTCGATCTCCCAGCCGGTCTCCGCGCGAATGTCCCGCAGCGCCGCCTGGACCGGGCTCTCCGCCGGGCGCAACCGCCCACCGGGCAGCGCGTACCGGCGATCGCCCCGGCCCTGCCGGCAAAGCAGCACCCGGCCGGCGTCGTCGGTGACGACTGCGGCGACCGCCCAGGTGAGCGTGCTCATGGACAAAGAGCGTACGGCGGTGCAAACCAGAAGTCACCGAGATGCGGGCGCAGCCGGCCCGGGGTGCCGCTTCGGGGGTGCGCAGCGGTAGCGTGTGCACCCGTGACCCTCGCCTCGCTGTCCCCCCAGGCGGCCCTGCCCAGTCCCAGCACCGCGGTCTGGCAGCTCGGGCCGGTGCCGATCCGGGCGTACGCACTGTGCATCATCCTCGGCATCGTGCTGGCCTGCTGGGTGACCGAGCGTCGCCTGCGTCAGCGCGGCGTCGCGCCGGGAGCGGTGCTCGACATCGCCGTCTGGGCGGTGCCCACGGGCATCATCGGCGCCCGGATCTACCACGTGATCACCTCCCCCGAGAAGTACTTCGGGGCCGGCGGTGACCCGATGAAGGCGTTCGCCATCTGGGAGGGCGGTCTCGGCATCTGGGGCGCGGTCGCCGGTGGCGCCATCGGCGCCTGGATCGCGGCCCGGCAGCTCGGGATCCCGTTCGGCGTGGTGGCCGACGCGCTGGCCCCCGGGCTGCCACTGGCCCAGGCGGTCGGCCGGTTCGGCAACTGGTTCAACAACGAGCTGTTCGGCGCCCGGACCACCCTGCCGTGGGGCCTGAAGATCCACCGGATGGACCCGGACAACCCGGGGCACGCGCTGCGCGACGACGCCGGCCAACCGATCCTCGAACCGGGCCTGTACCAGCCGACCTTCCTCTACGAGGCGCTGTGGAACCTCGGCGTGGTCGCTCTGGTCCTCGTCCTCGACCGGCGGCTGAAGCTCGGCCGGGGCCGGGCGTTCGCGCTCTACGTGATGGGTTACACCGCGGGCCGGTTCTGGATCGAGCTGATGCGCACCGACGAGGCGAACCAGATCCTCGGCGTACGGCTCAACGTGTGGACGGCCGCCCTGGTCTTCCTCGGCGCGTTGATCTACTTCGTGCGGGTCCGCGGCCCCCGGGAGTACCTGATCCCGCTCGGTGCGGCGGCGACGCCGACCCCGCCCACCACGTCCGACCTGTCCCAGGTCGACCTCTCCGAGCGGGAGACGGCGGCCCGCGCCGCCGCGCCGGAGGGTTACCGCGTGGTCAGCGAGGAGCAGTACCAGGCCTGGCGGGACAGCGGCGTCGTGCCGCCCGAGCCGGCCGCCGAGGGCGACGACCGGCCCGACGACGGCGAGCCGCTCGGCGGGGCGGTGCCCGGCGACGAGCCGCCGGTCGACGACCAGACGGCGGACGGTACGCCGGAACCCCGCGACGACCGGGCCGACGCCGCGGGCGCGCGCCCCGCCGACCGGGACAGCTGAGCGGGGGCGGCACCGATGCGAAGCGCGGTGGTCGTCGGCGCCGGGGTCGGTGGCCTCGCGGTCTCCGGCGCGCTGGCCCGCTCCGGCTGGCAGGTCACCCTGCTGGAACGCGCCGAGCGCGTCCGCCCCGAGCCGACCGCCGTGGTGCTCTGGCCCAACGGTGTCCGCGCCCTGCAGGCCCTCGGTCTCGGCGCTGGCCTGGCCGCGATCGCCACGCCGTTGCCCGACGGCGGGGTCCGGCGCCCGGACGGGCACTGGCTGGTGCAGCCCCGGCCCATCCCGGCCGACCGGATGCCGGTTGTGGTGCACCGCGAAGACCTGCACGACGCGTTGATCGCCGGGCTCGGCGACCGGGTCGAACTCCGCACCGGCGTGACCGTGCGCCACGTCCGGGCCGAGCCGGGCGAGCGCCCGGCCGTCGGCGACGGACGGCACACCATCGAGGCGGACCTGGTCATCGCCGCCGACGGCACGGACAGCGGCATCCGCCGCCAACTCGCCCCCGAATCCCGGGTCGTCAGCTCCGGCTGCGCCGCCTGGCGGGCCGTCATTCCCTGGTACCGGGCACCCCGCCTGCCCGCCGACCAGCCGCTCGCCGGCGAGGTTCTCGGCGCGGGCTACCGGTTCGTGGCCACCTCGCTCGGTGAGCGCGGCTCCTCGGGCGGATCCACCCGGGGCGGCATCTACTGGGTGGCCACCGCCGCCGGCGCGCCCCGCCCCGAGCCGCCGGAGACCCAGCTCGCCCTGCTGCGCCGCTGGTACGCCGGCTGGCCGGAGCCGATCGGCGCGTTGCTCGACGCCACCGACCCGGCGGACCTGGTCCAGCAGGAGGTCCGCGAGCTGCGCCCGCTGCCCCGCGCGTACGGCTTCCCGGCCGGGCCGGGCGGGGTGGTGCTGCTCGGCGACGCGGCGCACGCCATGCCGCCGCACCTCGGCCAGGGCGCCTGCCTCGCCTTCGAGGACGCCGCCACGCTCGCCTCCCTGCTGCGCGAGGCACGGCTGCCCGACGCCGTTCAGGCGTACGACCGGGTGCGCCGCCCCCGGACGGCGACCGTGGTCCGGCAGACCCGGCGGATGTCGGCGGTGCTCCAGACCCGGGGCCGGCTGGCGCTGCGCGCCCGGGACGCCGCCCTCGGCACGATCAACTCGCGGTTGCTCTCCAGCGCCGCGGCCTCCGCCGCCCAGTGGCGGCCACCCGCCTGATCCGTCAGGGGATGAGCGCGGTGGGCTCGGCGATGCAGGCGGTGCCGATTCGACGGAAGCCGACCCGCAGGTAGACCCGGGCGATCTCCTCGCTGCCGGCGGAGAGGAAGACCAGGTCGGTGCCCGCCGCGAGCAGCTCCCGGGCGATGGTGGCGGTCAGCGCGGCGCCCAGCCCGCGCCGCCGGGCGGCCGGCAGGGTGGCCACCCCGGCGATCTCGGCGACGTCGTCCACCCGCATCGCCATGCCGCCGGCCAGAGCGCCCTCGGTCGGCGTGCCGGCCAGCGCGGAGATCCGCCGGCCGTCGGCGACCCTGGTCCGTTCCTCGTCCAGCGCGGCCAGCTCCAGCTCACTGATCGCGGCGTCCCGCTCGGCCGGGCCGGCGTCGCCCGACGCGGTGCCTGCGGCGGCGAACGACACCGCGGCGACCGCCCGCCGGGCGGCCACGTCGGCGGCGAAGCCGGGTGAGTCCGCCGCCAGCACCCGCACCGGTACGTCGGAGAGCGTCGCCGGGTCGGGCAGCGCGGCCGGGTCGAGCACCATCAACGGCGCCTCCAGCACGCTCAGCCCCGCCGAGCGGGCCACCGCCAGCAGCTCCGGGGTCGTCTCGTGCACCCACTCGAACGCTTCCGGCAGGCCCAGCTCCCGCTGCCGTTCACGGACCGAGGTGATGTCGGCCAGCGACGGCGGCTCGGTCGCGTCGAGCCGGGGCCGGGCGTAGAACGGCCAACCGGCGCCGTCGCGGACGAACAACGCCAGACCGCCATGCTCCTGCACAGCCGCGACGTCGCGGGGCACCGCGTCGTAGAAGCGTTCCAACCGGCCGAAGATGTCCTTGTGCAGCGGATCCACCGCGCGAGACTACACGTCCCAGACTCTGGACGGTGTGATCAATCTTGAGTGGCCTTGCGGCCCCCGCCCTAACGTAGACTCAATAGACCCACGGGCCGACGTCGTCCCCACCATGCTCCAACCTGAGTGACGACAGGAGGCCCGGTGGCTCAGCCGTACCCGCGCAAGTCACAGCCGTACCCGCACAGCCCGCAGGCGTCCCCGACGCCCGGCCCCCGCCCGTCCGCCCAGGGCCTCTACGACCCGGCGCAGGAACACGACGCCTGCGGAGTGGCCTTCGTAGCGGACCTGCACGGCCGGCGTTCACACGCGGTCGTCGCGAACGGGCTCGGCGCGCTCTGCCGGCTGGACCATCGGGGCGCCCGCGGCGCGGAGCCCAACACCGGCGACGGCGCGGGCATCATGATCCAGGTCCCGGACGCGTTCCTGCGCGCCGTGGCGGACGTCGCGCTGCCACCGGCCGGCGAGTACGCCACCGGCCTGGTCTTCCTCCCCGACGATGACGCGGCGGAGGCCCGCGCCCGCCGGGTGGTCGAGAAGTACGCGCTCGTCGAGGGCGCCGACGTGCTCGGCTGGCGGGACGTGCCGACCGACCCGACCGGGCTCGGCGAGACCGCCCTGGCGGCGATGCCCCGGGTCCGGCAGCTCTTCCTGGCCGCGCGCCGGCTCACCGGCTCGCCTGCCGGGCCGGCCGGTTCCGCGCTGCGCGACGTCGAGCTGGACCGGGTGGCGTTCTGCCTGCGCAAGCAGGCCGAGCGGGAGACCGCCGAGCGGGGCGTGCCGGCGTACTTCCCGTCGCTGTCCAGCCGGACCATGATCTACAAGGGGATGCTCACCCCCGACCAGTTGCCGGCGTTCTACCCGGACCTGCGGGACGATCGGGTGCACAGCGCGATCGCGCTGGTGCACTCCCGGTTCTCCACCAACACGTTCCCGTCCTGGCCGCTGGCGCACCCGTACCGGTTCATCGCGCACAACGGCGAGATCAACACGATCCGCGGCAATCGCAACTGGATGCAGGCCCGCGAGGCGCTGCTGCGTTCGCCGAACGTGCCCGGCAACATCCGACGGGTCTTCCCGGTCTGCACCCCCGGCGCCTCCGACTCGGCGAACTTCGACGAGGTCCTGGAACTGCTGCACCTGGCCGGGCGGAGCCTGCCGCACGCGGTGCTCATGATGATCCCCGAGGCCTGGGAGAACGACCCCGGCATGCAGCCGGACAAGCGCGCCTTCTACCGCTTCCACGCGAGCCTGATGGAGCCGTGGGACGGCCCGGCGTCGGTGGCCTTCACCGACGGCGAGATCGTCGGCGCGGTGCTGGACCGCAACGGGCTGCGCCCGGGGCGCTGGTGGCGTACGGACGACGGGCTGGTGGTGCTCGGCTCCGAGGCGGGCGTGCTCGACCTCGACCCGGCCCGGGTGATCGCCAAGGGGCGGCTCCAGCCCGGGAAGATGTTCCTGGTCGACACCGTCGCCGGTCGGATCGTGCACGACGAGGAGATCAAGTCCGAGTTGGCCGCCGCGCAGCCGTACGGCGAGTGGCTGCACGCCGGGCTGATCGAGCTTGACGACCTGCCGGCCCGCGAGCACACCGTCTACACCCACGACTCGGTCCGTCGCCGCCAGCAGACGTTCGGCTACACGCAGGAGGAGCTGAAGATCCTCCTCGCGCCGATGGCCCGCACCGGCGCCGAGCCGCTCGGCTCGATGGGCACGGACACCCCGATCTCGCCGCTGTCCACCCGGCCGCGGCTGCTCTACGACTACTTCCACCAGCTCTTCGCCCAGGTCACCAACCCTCCGCTGGACGCCATCCGGGAGGAGTTGGTGACCAGCCTGGCGTCGACGATCGGGCCGGAGGGCAACCTGCTCGACCCGGGCGCGGCGAGCTGCCGGCAGATCGTGCTGCCGCACCCGATCATCGACAACGACGAGCTGGCGAAGATCCTCTCCATCGACGACGACGGCGACCTGCCCGGCTTCAAGGCGGTCCGGGTCTCCGGGCTGTACCGCATCCGGGAGGGCGCCGCCGGGATCAAGGCGCGACTGACCGAGATCTGCCGGCACGTCTCCGAGGCGATCGAGGACGGCGTCCGCATCCTGGTGCTCTCCGACCGGGACTCCAACGCCGACCTGGCGCCCATCCCGTCGCTGCTGCTCACCGCCGCCGTGCACCAGCACCTGGTCCGCGAGCAGACCCGCACCCAGGCGGCGCTGATCGTGGAGTCCGGCGACTGCCGGGAGGTGCACCACGCGGCGGTGCTGATCGGCTACGGCGCGGCGGCGGTCAACCCGTACCTGGCCTTCGAGTCGGTGGAGGACATGATCGCCACCGGCGCGCTGGTCAACGTGGAACCGGCCGCCGCCGTACGCAACTACGCAAAGGCGCTCGGCAAGGGCGTACTGAAGATCATGTCGAAGATGGGCATCTCGACGGTCTCCTCGTACTGCGGGGCGCAGGTCTTCGAGGCGGTCGGCCTGGACACCCGGCTGATCCAGCGCTACTTCCGGGGAACCCCCAGCCGGATCGGCGGGGTGGGGCTGGCCGGCGTCCACGCCGAGGTCGCCGCCCGGCACGCGCTGGCCTGGCCGCCGGCGGGCACTCCGGCCTCCGACCGGCTCGAGGTCGGCGGCGAGTACCAGTGGCGCCGCGAGGGTGAGCTGCACCTGTTCAACCCGGAGACGGTCTTCCTGCTCCAGCACGCCACCCGCAGCCGGCAGTACGACATCTTCCGGCAGTACACCGCGAAGGTCGACGAACTCGCCGCGCGGGCGGGTTCGCTGCGCGGGCTGTTCACCCTACGTACCGGCGTTCGACCGGCGGTGCCGATCGAGGAGGTCGAGCCGGCGACCGAGATCGTCAAGCGGTTCGCCACCGGCGCCATGTCGTACGGGTCGATCTCCGCCGAGGCGCACGAGACGCTCGCCATCGCGATGAACCGGCTGGGCGGCAAGTCCAACACCGGCGAGGGCGGCGAGGACGTCGAGCGGCTGCACGACCCGGCCCGCCGCTCCGCGGTGAAGCAGATCGCGAGCGGCCGTTTCGGCGTCACCAGCGAGTACCTGGTCAACGCCGACGACCTCCAGATCAAGATGGCCCAGGGCGCCAAGCCCGGCGAGGGCGGGCAGCTGCCCGGCAACAAGGTCTGGCCGTGGATCGCCCGGACCCGGCACGCCACCCCGGGCGTCGGTCTGATCTCCCCGCCGCCGCACCACGACATCTACTCCATCGAGGACCTCGCCCAGCTGGTGCACGACCTGAAGTGCGTCAACCCGGCCGCCCGGGTGCACGTCAAGCTGGTCAGCGAGGTCGGCGTCGGCACCGTCGCCGCCGGGGTGGCCAAGCTCAAGGCGGACGTCATCCTGATCTCCGGCCACGACGGGGGCACCGGGGCGTCCCCGATGAACTCGCTCAAGCACGCCGGCACCCCCTGGGAGCTGGGGTTGGCCGAGGCGCAGCAGACGCTGCTGCTCAACAAGCTGCGCGACCGGGTCACCGTGCAGGTCGACGGCCAGCTCAAGACCGGCCGGGACGTCCTGGTCGCGGCGCTGCTCGGCGCGGAGGAGTTCGGCTTCGCCACCGCGCCGCTGATCGTCGCCGGCTGCGTGATGATGCGGGTCTGCCACCTGGACACCTGCCCGGTCGGCATCGCCACCCAGAACCCGGTGCTGCGGGAGCGGTTCACCGGCACCCCGGAGTTCGTGGAGAACTTCTTCCTGTTCCTCGCCGAGGAGGTCCGCGGCTACCTCGCCGAGCTGGGTTTCCGCTCGATCGAGGAGGCGATCGGCCAGACCGAGCTGCTCGACGTGGCCCCGGCGGTGACGCACTGGAAGGCGCACGGGCTGAACCTGGCACCCGTACTGCACCTGCCGGAGCTGCCCGCCGGCGCCGCCCGGCGGGGGGTGCGCGCCCAGGACCACGGCCTGGAGCACGCCCTCGACAACGAGCTCATCGCGCTGGCCCGTCCGGCGCTGTCCGAAGGCGCGCCGGTGCGGGTCGAGGTGGCGGTGCGCAACGAGCACCGCAGCGTCGGCGCCATGCTCGGCGGCGAGGTGACCCGCCGCTTCGGCGGTGCCGGCCTGCCCGACGACACCATCGAGTTCGTGCTGCACGGCACCGCCGGGCAGTCGTTCGGCGCCTTCCTGCCGCGTGGGGTGACCCTGCGGCTGCACGGCGACGCCAACGACTACGTGGCCAAGGGCCTCTCCGGCGGACGGATCATCGTCCGTCCGGACGCCGCCGCGCCGTTCCTCGACGCCGACGCCGAACCGGGGGCGCGGGCCGAGGACCAGATCATCGCGGGCAACACCATCCTGTACGGGGCCACCGCGGGTGAGGTCTTCCTGCGCGGCCGGGTGGGGGAGCGCTTCGCGGTGCGCAACTCCGGCGCGGTCGCCGTGGTCGAGGGCGTCGGCGACCACGGCTGCGAGTACATGACCGGTGGGACGGTGGTGGTGCTCGGAGCGACCGGCCGCAACTTCGCCGCCGGGATGTCCGGCGGCACGGCGTTCGTGCACCAGTTGGACCGGGCCCGGGTCAACGTGGAGCTGGTCGACCTGGCGCCGCTGGGCGAGCAGGAGCAGGCGCTGCTGCACGAGTTGATCCAGCGGCACGTGGCCGAGACCGGCTCCGCGGTCGCCGAGGAACTGCTCAAGCGCTGGCCGGAGGCGGTGGCGGAGTTCACCGCGGTGGTGCCCCGCGACTACCGCCGGGTACTGGAGATCATGAGGGCCGCCGAAGCCGCCGGCCGCGACGTCGACGACGCGGTGATGAGCGCACTCAGCGCGCCGTCATCCGCACCGGTACCGCCCTCTCCCCGGGTGGCGGCCCAGGAGGTGGCTCGTGCCTGACCCGAACGGTTTCCTGCGCTACGACCGGCGACTGCCGGCCCGCCGCCCGGTGCCGGTGCGGATCGGCGACTGGCGCGAGGTGTACCCGCCGGCCGGCGAGGACCTCGTACGCGAGCAGGCCACCCGCTGCATGGACTGCGGCATCCCGTTCTGCCACAGCGACACTGCCGGCTGCCCGCTGGGCAACCGGATCCCGGACTGGAACGACCTGGTCCGCACCGGCAACTGGGACGCCGCGGTGGAGTCGCTGCACGCCACCAACAACTTCCCGGAGTTCACCGGCCGGCTCTGCCCGGCACCCTGCGAGGCGGCCTGCGTGCTCGGCATCGCCGGCGGCCAGCCGGTGACCATCAAGCAGGTCGAGGTGGAGATCGCCGACGCCGCGGCGGCGCGCGGGTTCGCGCCTCGCCCTGTGCCGGCGCCGTCCGGCCGGTCGGTCGCCGTGGTCGGTTCCGGGCCCGCCGGCCTGGCCGCCGCCCAGCAGCTGGCCCGCGCCGGTCACGCGGTGACGGTGTACGAGCGCGACGACGCGATCGGCGGCCTGCTCCGGTACGGCATCCCCGACTTCAAGCTGGAGAAGCGGCACATCGACGCCCGGCTGGCCCAGCTCGCCGCCGAGGGGGTGCGCTTCCGCACCGGGGTGAACGTCGGGGTGGACGTCACCGCCGAGCAGTTGCGCGCCGAGCACGACGCGGTGCTGCTGGCCTGCGGCGCCTTGCAGGGCCGGGACACTCCGGAGACCCCGGGCCGGGCGCTGCGTGGCGTACACCAGGCGATGGCGCACCTGGTCGCCGCGAACCGTGTGGTCGCCGCCGCGGCCGCGGCCGGTGCGGACCGCCCGTCCGTCGCGGTGCTGCCGGACGGCACCCCGATCGACGCGGCCGGCAAGCACGTCGTGATCATCGGCGGTGGTGACACCGCGGCCGACTGCCTCGGCGTCGCGCACCGGCAGGGCGCGGCCGGCGTGCACCAGCTCGACCTGTACCCGCAGCCGCCGCGAGAGCGCGACGAGGCGCGGGACCCGTGGCCGACCTGGCCGTGGATCCTGCGCAGCTACCCGGCGCACGAGGAGGGCGGCGAGCGGGTCTTCGCCGTGGCGGTGCAGGAGTTCGTCGACGACGGCACCGGTCAGGTGCGGGCGGTGCGGATCGCCGAGGTGACCGTGGAGAAGCGCGACGGCCGGCGGGTGGTCACCGTGGTGCCCGGCTCGGAGCGGGAGCTGCCGGCGGACCTGGTGCTGCTGGCGATCGGCTTCGAGGGCACCGAGCAGCAGCCACTGCTGGCCCAGTTCGGGGTCACCCGTAATCCCCGGGGCGCCGTCGACGCAGGGGACGACTGGCAGACGGGAGCCGACGGAGTGTTCGTCGCCGGTGACATGCACCGCGGCGCTTCGCTGATCGTCTGGGCCATCGCCGAGGGGCGTGCCGCCGCCGCCGCCATCCACGGCTACCTCGGCGGTCCCGGCCCGCTGCCGGCCCCGGTCGCCCCGGCCGCGCAGCCGCTCGCCGCGCGCTGACCCAGGGCGTAACCGGAATATCTGGCCGGCGCGGGTGTCTACCGCGCCGGCCGGTCGGGGTGGGTCGGTGAGGCCGGTCACGAATATGGGCAGATCGGTTCAACTGCCGCAAGAATTGTCGGCTGCCGGGCCGCGCCGCGATCGGGCGTGATCATCATGCTCGATCGCACGGGAGGGTTCGTCGTGGCCAAAGGTGCCACCTTCGCCGCGCTGCGCCACCGGAACTACCGGATCTGGGCGCTCGCCGGGTTCGTCTCCGTCATCGGCACGTGGATGCAGGTCCTCGGAGTCAACTGGTACGTGCTGAAGGAGACCGGCTCGGCGACATCCATGGGTTTCGCCGTGCTGCTCCAGGCCGCGCCCACGCTGCTGCTCAGCCTCTGGGGCGGTGTGCTGGCCGATCGGGTCCCCGCCCGCCCTCTGCTGATCACCGCCCAGGTGGCCCACGCGACGCTCGCCGCGGGGTTGGCGGCGGTCGCCCTGACCGGTGTCGGCGGCCTGCCGCTGATCTTCACCATCTCCCTGCTCACCGGCGCCGTCTCGGCGATCGAGGGCCCGGTGATGGGACGTTGGTCCTCCACGCTGGTGGACCGGGAGACACTCGGCAACGCGCTGGCGCTCGGCTCGCTCACCAACTCCGCCGGCCGCATCCTCGGCATGAGTCTCGGCGCCGTCGTGGTGGCCGCCGTCGGCCCCGCGCTGCTCTTCGGCATCAACGCGGTGAGCTTCCTCGCCGTGGTGGTGGCGCTCTTCGGCGTACGCCAGGGGGCGTTGCACGGCCACCAGGTGGCGGCGCCGGACGGCGGCCGGAGCCACGGCGGCGTCCGCGCCGGGTTCGCCTACCTGCGCGGGCAGCCGGTGCTGCTGCTCGCCCTCGCCCTGGCGTTCGTGCTCGGCAGCCTGGGACGCAACTACCAGGTGACGATGGCGGCGATGAGCGAAGGCCCCCTCGACGCCGGGGCGTCCGGCTACGGCCTCCTGTCGACCGTCTTCGCGGTCGGGACGGTCCTGGGTGCGCTCGCCGCGGCCCGCCGGCGTGACCTGGGCTACCGGACCCTGGTCGCCGCGGGCCTGCTGGCCAGCACGCTGCAGATCGTCGCCGGTCTCGCTCCGGGCACCTGGAGCTTCGCGGCGGTGATCCTGCCGATCGCCGCCGCCGCGGTGGTCATCGACACTACCGTCGGCACCCGCGCCCAACTCGACACCGACGGCGCGATGCGGGGTCGGGTACTCGCCGCGCTAGCGGTCACCGGCTCGGTCTCCGCCGCGGTCGGCGCGCCGCTGCTCGGCTGGCTCTCCGAACACGCCGGGCCCCGGCAGACGCTCGTCCTGGCCGGATCGGTCGCGGCGATCGCCACCGTGGCGGCGGCGGTCGCGCTGGATCAGCAGCGCGGTCGCCGGCTGCGGCCGGGGCTCACCCTCGCGCTGGTCGTGCCGCCGCTGGGGCGGCCGGTACGGCGGGTGGTGCGGACGGCGGCCCGCATCGCCCGGCCCGCCGTAGCGGTCGGCGGCGGCCCGTTGACGCCGCGGCCGGTCCCGACACCGGCCGGCGACAATCGGCAAGCCGTCGGGGTGTGCTCGGCCGATCTGACCGATCCGGCTCTCGCGCCCACCTGCCGCTGAGACAGCGGCCCGATCCGGGTGCCGCCGAGGCTGTCCGGGCGGCACTGGTGCGTGCCTGTCGAGCTGCCCCAGATCTGGACCGGCGTCGTCCGTCCGGGTGCCGGACCCGGCACAGGCGGTTCAGCCCCGCGTGACCGTGCCGGCGCTCGTGCCGGTTTCAGCCGCGCCCCGTTTGTGGGGCAGCTCGACAGGCGCCGTGCAGGCTGGTCGGGGGCCGGGGCTGTCGCGCCCCATGACCCGGCCGGCCGGGAGGCTCGCCCGCTCGGGCGGCGGGCCTCCCGGCCGACGTCGGGGCTCAGTGCGCCAGCAGTCGGTGCGCCTCCTGGATCTTGGTCCAGGACTTCGGCTCGGCCGGTGGGGCGGCGGCCTTGCGCGCGGCCGAGGCCACGTCGGGCCGGCCGGCGGTGAACAGCCAGGTGGTGAAGAGCTCGTCCAGGTCGAGCCCGGAGATCCGCTCGGCCAGGGCCTGGAACTGCGCGACGGTGCCGTTGCCGTACCGGCGTTCGGCGGTCCAGGCCGGCAGGATCTCGAAGAACGCGTCGTCGCCGACGGCCAGCCGCAGCTGGTGCAGCGTCATCGCGCCCCGGTCGTAGACGGCGTCGTCGAAGACCCGGTCGGCACCCGGGTCACCCGGTAGCACCTGCCAGAACTCCGAGTCCGCCGGGTAGCTGGCGTAGGTGAAGTCGAAGAGCTCCTGCGCGGTGCCCTCGCCCTGCTCCTCCGACCAGAGCCACTCGGCGTACGAGGCGAAGCCCTCGTTGAGCCAGATGTGGCGCCACTCGGCCACCGAGACCGAGTCGCCGAACCACTGGTGGGCGTTCTCGTGTGCCACCACGTACGTGTTGGCGCCGCGCCGCCAGAAGCCCGGGCCGTACACCGGTCGGGTCTGCGTCTCCAGTGCGAAGCCGATGCCGTCCACCGGCCCGGCCACGCCGCCCTGCGCCTCGAACGGGTACGGCCCGAAGATCCCGCTCTCCCAGTCGACGATCTCGGCGGTCCGCTCGATGCTGGCCCGGGCGGCCGGGCCGAGCGCGCCCAGCGAGGTGCTGTACGCGTTCACCACCGGCTGGCCGCTCGGCGTGGTGTCGGTGACGATGTCGTACTGGCCGATGGCCATGAAGGCCAGGTAGGTGGCGGTGGGGGAGGTGGTCCGCCAGCTCCACCGGGTGCGGTTGCCGGCTTCGGCCAGCGGCGGTCGCGGCTGCACGCCGTTGCTGATCACCTCGACGCCGGTGGGCACCGACACGGAGATGTCGAAGGTCGCCTTGTCCAGTGGGTGGTCGTTGCTCGGGAACCACCACCACGCGGACTCCGGCTCGTTGACGGCGAGGGCCCCGTCGTCGGTACGCGTCCAGCCGGTGTAGCCGCCGACCAGTGTCTCGGACGGGATGCCGGCGTAGCGCACCACGATGGTGAGCTGCTGGCCCCGGGTCACCGTGCGGGACGGCGTGACCACCAGCTCGTGCGCGCCCGCGGTGCTGGTGGTCGCCACCCAGCCGTTGACCCGTACCGACTCGACGTCGAGCAGGAAGTCCAGGTTGAACCGGGAGAGATCCTCGGTCGCGGTGGCGAGGATCGTGGTGGTGCCGGTGAGCAGGTCGGTGGCCGGGTCGTAGCGCAGCCGGACGTCGTAGTGGGAGACGTCGTAGCCGCCGTTGCCGTAGTCGGGGAAGTAGCTGTCGCCCAGCCCGGGGGCGCCGGGTTGCGGCGCGAGCGTGACGGTGGGCCGGCCCCAGGCCGTCGGGGCGGCCTGGCCGGGAGCGCCGGCGAGCATGGTGCCGGCGGTGGTGAGGGTCAGGGCGGCGGTGGCCGCCGTGAGGACTCGTCGCACGAGGTGGACTCCCTCCATCGGGGTGGTTCGCCCCGCCAACCTAATCGACAACTGTGAACGCCGTGGGCCCGGCGCGCGGGTCGACCGGCTATTCCATCGATCTACGTATTTCGATAGCATTACCGCCTGGTAACAACCGTTCCACCCCTGGCCACGCGCGCGGTCGCAGGATCCCACCACCCCTGTCCTGTGGAGGTCCGTCATGCTCCACCGCCCGCTGGCCCGCGCCCTGGCCGCGCTGGTCGCCGCGTTCACCGCCGCCCTCGGCGCCGTGCTCGTCCCCGGCACCGCACAGGCCGCCGCCGTCAACTACGTCGCGCTCGGCGACTCGTACTCCTCCGGCGTCGGCGCCGGCCCGTACGACTCGTCCAGCTGCCTGCGCAGCCAGAAGTCGTACGCCCCGCTCTGGGCCGCCGCCCACGGCGTGACCAGCTTCAGCTTCCCGGCCTGCGGCGGCGCGGTCACCGCCGACGTGCTCAACAGCCAGGTCAACGCGCTCAGCAGCGCCACCACCCTGGTCACCATCACCATCGGTGGCAACGACGCCGGCTTCGTCAACGTCATCACCAGCTGCCGGTTCGGCAGCACCTCGTCCTGCACCAACGCCGTCAACACCGCGAAGTCCTTCGCCACCTCGACGCTTCCCGGCCGGCTGGACGCCACCTACACCGCCATCCGCAACCGGGCACCGAACGCCCGGCTGATCGTCCTCGGCTACCCGAGGCTGTTCGAGACCGGCTCCTGCGGTTGGTTCGCGATGAGCACCTACAAGCGCACGATCCTCAACGAGGCCGCCGACGTGCTCGCCTCGGTCATCTCCGGTCGGGCCAACGCCGCCGGCGCCACCTTCGCCGACACCCGGCCCTACTTCGCCGGGCACGGTGTCTGCGCCGGCGACCCGTGGATCAACGACATCTCCGGGATCATCGAGGCGTACCACCCGGACACCGACGGCTACCGCTACGGCTACCTGCCCGCACTGAACGCGGTCACCGGCTGACCCGTACACCCCTCGCGTGGCGGCCGACGGTCCACCCCGGACCGTCGGCCGCCACGCGTCGCGCCGCGTCGGTACTGTCCCGGTGTCACCGCCGTCCGTTAGGGTTTCGGCGAACCGGACAGCCGTGGCGTGGGAGGCAGAGCGTGGGCAGGCTCGCGTCGGCGTACGGGCAGGCGGTCACCGCCCACCGAGCGGCCCGGGCGCACCTGGACGCCGCACGAGGCGCGCTCGGCACGGCAGGGGCTTCCGCCGCGCCGGTCGGCGCCGGCGAGCTGGTGGCCCGACTGGCCCGGGTCGGCGGCGCGTTGGCCACCCCCACCCCCGGCGCGACCCCGCTGACCGACGCGCCGGCCCCGGTCCGGATCGGCGAGACGTCCACTCCGGACGGCGGTTTCCCGGTGCTGCTGCCGCTCGGCGGCGGCCACCACCTAGCGCTGGACACCGACGCCCGGGACCCCCGGGTCGCCGGGCTACTGCGGGCGCTGGTGCTGCGGCTGGTCGCCACCGCCCCGGCCGGTCAGGTCCGGGTGGTCGGCATCGACACCGCCGCGCTGGGCGCCACCTTCGGCCCGTTGCGCCCGCTGCTCGACGCCGGGGTGCTCGACCCGCCGGCCACCGGGGAGGCCGAGGTGGCCGCCCTGCTGGACGCCGCCGAACAGCACGCCCGCGCCGCGCAGCACGCCGACCCCGATGCCCGGCAACTGCTGGTGGTGGTCGCCACCGCCGCGCCGCCGCCGCGCGAGCTGGCCCGGCTCGCCGCGCTCACCCACGCCGGCCCGGCCGCCGCCGTCTGCGTGCTGCTCGCCGGCCACCCGTCCCGGCTGCCGGGCGAGACCTCGCCGCCGCTGGGCGGCACCACGGCGGTCCGGCTCAGCGAGCGGTACGCGCAGGTCGGCGACCCGCCGAACGCCCCGTTCAGCGCCGACGGCGGCGGTCTCGCCGCGCCGGTGCTGCTCGACGGCGACCCCCCGCCGGCCTCGGTGCGCGCGCTCGCCGAGCACCTCGGCGCCGCCGCCCGCCGCACCGACGCGCTGCACTTCGCCGAGCTGCTGCCCGAGCGGCGCTGGGCCGAGTCCGCCGCCAACGGTCTGCGGACCGTGATCGGCCGGGCCGCCCGCGCCCCGCTGACCGTCGCGTTCGACACTCCACTGACGGTCGCCTTCGACGACGCAACACCGCACTGGCTGGTCGGCGGGCGTACCGGCGCCGGCAAGACCGTCTTCCTGCTGGACGTCCTCTACGGGCTGGCGGCCCGCTACTCCCCGGCCGAGCTCCAGCTCTACCTGCTCGACTTCAAGGAGGGCGTGAGCTTCACCGAGTTCGTGCCCACCGGGCGTGACCCGTCCTGGCTGCCGCACGCCCGTGCCGTCGGCATCGAATCCGACCGGGAGTACGGCCTCGCCGTGCTGCGTGAGCTGCGTCGGGAGGCCCAGCGCCGGGCCACCGCACTGAAGCGGCACGGCGTCACCAAGCTCGCCGACCTGCCCCGGGACAATGCGCTGCCGCGCATCGTGGCGGTCGTCGACGAGTTCCACGTGCTGCTCGCCGGCAACGACGCGCTGGCCCGGGAGTCCGTCGACCTGCTGGAGGAGCTGGCGCGCAAGGGTCGCTCCTACGGCGTACACCTGGTGCTGGCCAGCCAGAGCATGACCGGCATCGAGGCGCTCTACGGGCGGGCCGAGGCGATCTTCGGACAGTTCGCGCTGCGGGTGGCGCTGCCCGGTGGTGGCGGGGTGCTCGACCCGCTCAACGACGCCGCCTCGGCCCTGCCGATCGGATCGGCCGTGGTCAACACCGCCGCCGGCGCGGTCGGCGCCGACACCGTGCTGCGCTTCCCCGACGCGCACGCCGCCGCGGCCGACCTCGCCGCGCTGCGCCACGAGCTGTGGGAGGCCCGCCCGCCGGGCGCGCGGGCGCCCGCGGTCTTCAAGGGGTACGAGGCTGCGCGGGTCGAGGACGACCCCACCTTCGCCGGGCTGCGCCCCGGTGGCCGGCGCCCGATGGCCCTGGTCGGCCGGACGGTCGACGTGCACGGCACCACCGCGCTGTTCCTGATGGACGCCACCCCCGGCCGGCACCTCGCCGTGGTGGGCACCGCACCGGCCGGCGCGGACGTGCTGCGCGCCGCGACACTGAGCCTGGCCCGCCAACACGCCGCCGACGACGCCCGGTTCCTGCTGGCCTCCCTGGTCACCGCCGCCGACCCGGTCGCCGACGAGACCGAAACCGCGCTGCGCACGGCGGGCCACCCGGTGCAGCGCGTCGACGCGGCCGGGCTGCGCGACCGGATCGCCGCGCTGGCCGACGCGCCCGCCGCGCGCGAATACCTGGTGGTGTTCGGCATGGACGCCGCCGCACCGGTGCTGGGCGCGGCCGACCCGGTCACCTTCCGCTCCGGCCTGGACGACCTGCGCACCGTACTGCGACAGGGCCCCGCCCAAGGGGTGCATCTGCTGGGCTGGTGGCGCGGCCTGCGCCGGCTCGCCGACGACCTCGGCGGCACGCAGAACCGCGACGACATCGCGTGCCTGGTCGCGCTCAACGTGCCCGGCACCGACCTGGCCCTGCACATCGGGGTACACGACCTCGCCTACACGCCCCGCGCCGACCGCGCGTTGCTGGTCGACCGGCACGACCACCGGACGAGGCTGATCGTGCCGTTCGCCCGCGATGGGCACGAGCCGGACGGGGAGCAGTGACGGTGTCCTTCGAGGAGTACGCGGCGCTGGCCCGCCAGCTCGCCGAGCAGCGCCGCGCCGGCGAGCGGGACGCCGCGGTCGAGTCCGAGCGCCGCCGCGACCTGCACGCCGCCGCCGACTACCTGCACCAAAGGCTGACCGCCCAGGGGCACCGCCTCGACCAGCTCGGCCGGGCGATCGGCGTCGACGAGCCGGCCGCCGCCCCACCGCCCGCGCCGAGGCACCCGGATCCCACACCCGGATCGGGGGACGGGGGACCCGCCGGCGCAGCCGACGCGCCGGGGCGGGCGGATGTCGGGGCGTACCCCGAGGTGCCGGCGGTGCCGGCGCGGCTGGCGCTGCCGACGGCGGTGAGCCCGGCGGGCGCCGGGGTGCCGGCGCAGCGCGCGGCGGCGGTCGACCCGGCAGTTGAGTTGGAGCTGGCCCGGCGGATGGCCGACGAGGCCGACCGGCACGGGCAGCAGGCGGAGCTGCTGGCCCAGCGGCCGGAGCTGCTGCCCACCTGGTCGCCGCTGGCCCGCGCGGTCGCCGTCTACGCCGGGTGCGGTGCCGCCGCCGGGGTGCTCATGCTGGCCCTGGTGCTCGCCTCCGGGGTCGGCCTGGTCGACGGGTTCACCCTCGGCGCGTGGATCTGTGCCGGGCTGCCCGCGCTGGCGTTCTTCGGGGGTTACCTGGTGCTCGGCCGATGGGGCCGGCCCGCCATGGTCGCCGGCACCCCGCCGCGCTACCTGCCGCTCGGGTTCCTGATCTGCTTCCTGCTGGTGCCGATGGCCTACTGCGGCTACCTGCTGGTGTTCCGCACCCTGCGCTGAGCCGTCGGCGGGTCCAGCCCAGTCCAGCCCGGGCGTGATCCACTCAATATCGCCGACATCGGGGTATCCGAGCCGTTGGGATACCCCGACATCGCCGCCTCGCAGAGGGGACAGGACGCTGTACCTCCCCGGCCATCCACTGTGTTCGCCCGGGTGCCGTAGTCTCGCGCCCCGAGCGCTATCGGTACGCAATCCGCGTGGCAGACCGAGGCTCTGGCTCGTCACGCCTCGACGTCTCGCACATGGCAGGTCGAAAGGTTGGTCAGGGAATTGCAAGGACAGACGTCCACCAACGTTGAGCCGGATTCGGCACGGGACAGGGCGCTCACGACGCCGGTGGAAGCCGACGCCGCCGTGGGGACCGATCGGGAGGCGGAGCTGACGGTTGTCGCGGCGTCGCAGCAGGCCGGCCCCGGCGCGGTCGTCGCGGGTTTCGGGCTGATCGCCGTCGGCTCTGTCGCCGGCTGGATGATCTGGCGTAGCGGCGCCGCCGCGGCGAAGATCCAGCCCAAGGACACCACCGCCGTCTTCCTCACCCTGTTGGTCTTCGCCGCGGCGGTCGAGCGGATCCTGGAACCGTTCTCGCGATGGCTGCCGGGACGTGCCGCCGAGGCCGCGTTGACGCGGACGGTGGCCGAGGTGAACGGCCGCGTCGACAGCCCGACGGAGGCCGACCGGGAGGCGGTCGCCGTGGCCACGGCCGCGGTGGCGCGGGCGAAGGCGAACCGCACGATCGTCGCGTGGGGTCTCGCGAGCGGGTTGGCCACCGTGGCGTCCAGCGCCGGCGGGTTCTACGTTCTGCACGCGGTCGCGGGGTCCGACTGGAACGGGGTGGCGGTCTGGGTCGATGCGATCGTGACCGGTGTGATGGTCGGCAGCGGCACCAAACCACTCCACGATCTGATCAACCGGGCGCAGAACGGGACGCCGTCTCCCTAAAGCGCCGCCCGGCGTCCTGTCGCCTGTTCGGGCAACGGCCCTCGCACCCAACCGCCAGCGCGGCCAGGCCGGCGTAAACGGGGCTCAACGCTCGCCAGCACTCCGTGACCGCGTCCTGCCAGGGCAGCCGCCGGCCGGGTGGTCCTGCCCCGTGCAACTGGGCTCCGGCCCGGTCGGCGGCGGCAATCGTCGCCAGCCACGCGTCGCGCAGGTCGTCCACAGTTTCAGGGTTCATTCGCCCGCCTCGGCATTGGACTTGACCAGGAGGGCGAAGCGCACGTCGGGGCAGGGGTAGTCCGCGCCGCATCCGCAGAGCCAACGTCGCACCACGCGGGGTGGGTGGGCGAAGAGGATGTCGTCCGCGTCCTCGACGTCCTGATCGGACACGAGGCGGTGGCGTTGTTCGGGCCGGGTCGGAGGGGCGCTCGGGTGTTCGTCGGGTTGGTCGGGCATTCCGGGGCCTCCCGCCGGGTCGGTCTCTTTGCTGCTCATGGCACTTGCGTCGGGGTGGCGTGTGGGCACGCCCCGGCACGCCCGGCCGGACGGGGGGACCGACCGGCCGGGCGCTCTCTGCGGTGGGAAAGAACCAACTCCGGGGTTGCAGACCTGGGAGTCGGTCGATGGGAAGCGTATATAACAGGTCATGTACGCGCAAGCACCGGCCGCACATTGCTTGCTATACAAAGTTGCTCGTGATCGAATGGCGGGGCAGACCTGGGAGACACCAATGCCCGCCAAAGCCAAGTGGGCGCTGATCGCCGATGGCATCCGCGCTCAGATAAAGTCCGGCGAACTCGCGCCGGGCGACAAGCTGCCCTCGACCTCCGAGTTGTGTCGTCAGCATGACGTCTCGGCCATCGTCGTTCGCCAGGCCATCAACGCGCTCAAGATCGAGGGCTTGGTGGAGGGTGTCGGTGGCGTCGGAGTGTTCGTCGCTGAGCGCTGAGTGCACCCGATCCCCGCGCACCGCGTGAGATCTTGGAAGGAAATGGCCCTTTGAGGGGCGGGTTTCCGTCCAAGATTCACTACTCCTGCCGGCGCGAGTGAGCGATCACCCGGTCGCGCTGGGTGCGGGGATCTCGTACGCTCCCTTGTGGTCTTCACCGGTGCGGGTGGTGGAGGCGATGGTCGACCAGGGGGAGGATGCGCGTGAGCGCAGCACAGATCATCGCGAGGTTGGCGGCGGCGTCGCAGAAGCTGGACGAGGCGAAGGCAAAGACGGCAGCGGCAGCGCAGGACGCGGCCGAGGCGCGGGCGCTCGTCGCCGGAGCGCTGGAGGGTGTTGCCGCCGGCCCGCTGATCGGCATGATCGACACGTACCGCCAGGCCCTCGCGCAGGCGTCTCAGGGCGGCGACCCCGCCAAGCAGCACGTTCAGGAGACGATCGCCAAGGTCCGGGCGCTGGGAAACTGACCACGGGTGGCGGCGCCGAATGCGCTACCCGCCTGGTCGGTCAATCACGGCGCAGGATCCTTCGCGGCACTCGAAGCGCGTTCGACGACGACGACGGGGATCTCGCGGTCGGTGTCCTTCTGGTAGCGGGCGTACGTCGGAAAGACCGCCGTCATGACCGGCCACAGCCGGGCCCGTTCCTCGGCCGTCGCGGTGTGCGCCCGCCCGGCGAACCGGTCCGCGCCGACCTGGATCTCCACCGTCGGGTCGGCACTCAGGTTCAGGTACCAGGCGGGATGCGTTGTCGCGCCGCCGTTCGACGCCACCAGCAGGTAGCTGTCGCCGTCCCGGCCGTAGATCAGCGCGGTACGCCGTAGCTTGCCCGACCGGCGGCCCCGCGTGGTGAGCAGCAGCGCGGGGTAGCCGTGGTACCTGCCACCGTCGGCGCCGTCGCTCTCCACGTATCGCCGGATGTGGCTGGCGACCCAGCCGACCGGACTGTCCTCGATGGTCTCGTGCTGCTCCGCCGCGGTCACCGGACGAGCCTAGCCGTGCAGGGGCTGCGCGGGTGGCCCCACGAGCGCGATCAGCCGCGTGAGCGCGGCAGGCAGCACTTCTTGTACTTGCCACCCGAGCCGCACCAGCACGCTTCGTTGCGGCCGGGCGGCCAGGTGACCGGACCCACCTCGTCGAGGCTGTCCGCGTACTCGTCGAGGGTCTCCTCGTCGGTGGGGTCGCTGCCCTCCTGCTCGGCGAAGGAGGCCAGCCCCGCGATGGAGCCGGCGACCACGCCCAGGTCGCTCGCACCCAGCTCGGCGGCGTTGGCCAGCGCGCGTTCGACCTGGGCGCGGTGCTCGTCCCAGGTGGCGGGGTAGCTGTCGGCCAGCGCGGGCCAGTGCACCAGCAGCGCGTCGAACTCCGCCCGCGGCCAGAACAGCAGCGTCGCCGGGCCGTCGTCCAACGCGTCGAGCGCGTGGTCGCTCGCGGCGCGCAGCCGGTCGGCGAGGTTGTCGTACTCGTCGTGGGGGAGGCCCATCTCCTCGCGCAGGTCGTGCCGCCGCTGGGTCAGCCCGTAGATCATGGCGGCGGCCTCGTCTTGCGCATCCTCGGACTCATGCTGCTGGGTCCGGGTTCGCTCCATGATCGCGTCCAGCGCGCCGGTGAGCCACTCCAACGCCGTCTCGGCGTGGCCGGCCTCCGCCAAGTCGTCGACCAGGTACGTGGCGTCGGGATCGGTTTCCAGCAGTGGACGCAGGGCGGTCAGCTCGGCCAGGCCCTCGTCCTCGCGGCCGAGGCGCAGCAGCAGGCCACCGCGCATCGATCGCGCGTACGCGTCGTCCTCCGGCTGCTCGGCGATGGCGCGGGTGGTCAGCGCCAAAGCGTCGGCCAGGTCACCCGCCTGCACCAGGATGTCCGCGGCGACCAGCAGCGCGTACCCGGTGTCGTCGGGGTCGGCGACCCGCCCCTCGTCGACGGCGCCGACCAACTCGGCGACCAGTGCGGCCGGGTCCGGGCTCTTCGCTCCCAGGGCACCGATCTCGTCGATGCGGTCGGCGGTCAGCAACTCGGACGTGGGCATGGGCTCATCCTGAGGACGGGGAACGGGCGGGAAGCGGCCAGCGTACTCCCGCATTCGACGGAAACACCGGAGCCCGGGACGGCGGACCGCCCCGGGCTCCGGTGGTGTGTCAGCGGGTCGCCGGCATGGTGGCGAACTCGCCGGCTAGCTCCGACTCGACGATCGTCGCGGTGGACGGCCGGCGACCGGACGACGCGCGCCGGGCGGACGGGACGGCCAGGGCCGCGAGCGCGGCGGCGAGGGCGATCGCGGTGAGGACGAGAAACCCCGTCGTGAAGCCGGCCTCCCGGGGCAGTCCGTTGGCCTGCGGGTGGGCGGTGATCACGCCGCTGACCACGGCGGCGCCGATCGCGCCGCCGATGGTGCGGATGTTGGCGTTCATGCCGGTGGCCACGCCGGTCTGGCTGGCGGGCACGCTGCCCACGATCAGGTTCGCCATCGAGGCGAAGGCCAGGCCGATGCCGAGGCCGACCAGGCCGCCGGCGATCGCGACCTCCCAGCGGGTGTCGTGCGCGGCGGCCAGCATCGCGGAGGCGGCCACGTTGAACGTGGCGCCGGTGGCGAGCTGCGCCTTGGCGCTGAAGACGGACTGGAGCCGGCCGGCGACCAGGCCCGCGACGAACATCGCGACCAGCATCGGCAGCATGAGCAGGCCCGCCTGGCTGATGCTGGCGCCGAAGCCGTAGCCGGCGGCGGTGGGGGTCTGCACGAACTGCGGGAGGAACGCGTACACGGAGAACATCGACGCGCCGTAGAGCAGGGCGACCAGGTTGGTGGTCCAGACGCCGGGCAGCCGCATCATCCGCATGTCGATCAGCGGGTTGGCGGAGCGCACCTCGGCGACCAGCCAGCCGACCAGGAGCACCACGGCGAGCGCCAGCAGGCCGAGCACCCGGGGAGAGGTCCAGCCCCAGGCCGCGCCCTGGCTGATCGGCAGCAGCAGCGCGACCAGCCAGCCGGAGAGCAGCAGGGTGGCCCGCCAGTCGATCCGTCCGGGGGTACGCACCGGCGACTCGGGCACGAACAGGTACGCGGCGAGGGCGGTCAGCCCGACCACGACCATCGGGATCCAGAACAGCCAGCGGTAGTCGAGGGTGCTGACGATCGGGCCGGCCAGCACGACGCCGAGGCCACCGCCGGCGGCGACGATCGCCGAGATGGCGGCGACGGCGCCGGAGACCCGCGCGGCGGGGAACTCGTCGCGGATGATGCCGAACGACAGCGGGAAGACCGCGCCGCCGATGCCCTGCACGATCCGGGCGATGATGAGGACGCCGATGCTCGGCGCGATGGCCGCCAGCAGGCAGCCGAGGGCGAGTGCGGCGAGCGAGACGACCAGCATCCGCTCCTTGCCGACGATGTCCCCGACCCGGCCGAGGATCGGCGTGAAGATCGAGGCGGAGAGCAGGTACGCGGTCAGTACCCAGGTCACGGTGTTCTGCGAGGTGTGCAGGTCCTGCTGGATGGTCGGCAGCACCGGGGTGATCAGCGACTGGAGCATCGCGAAGAACCCGGCACCGGCCGCGAGCACGGTGAAGGTGAGCCGACGCGAGCTGCGTCGGGATGTCACTGCCACGAGAGAGAACTCCCTGATTGCGGTACGGAAGGAGGTTTGTCACCCGCCGTGCGGAGGCGGGCGGGCTGTCGGGCCCGGGCGATCGGGTGGCCAGGCGGATCGGGCGGTCCCGAGGTAAGCTAACCGGAGGCAGGCCTCCGGGATTCCGGAGGGGTGCCTCCACAAAGCTAGCGGAGGCTTGCCTCCGGATGCAACCAAGGTGAGGTGACGCACGTCATGACCAGCCCGGGGCAGGCGCCCGAGGTTTTCGCCCGGCGGCCGAAGCGGGCCGACGCGCGACGCAACTACGACGCGCTCATCGCCGCCGCCCGCGACGCGTTCGCCGAGCACGGCGCCGCCGCCTCGCTGGAGGACGTGGCCCGGCGAGCCGGGGTGGGCATCGGCACGCTCTACCGCAACTTCCCCAGTCGGCGGCACCTGTTCGAGGCCGTCTACGTCGAGGAGGTCCGGGCGCTGAGCCGGTCCGCCGCGGACCTGGCCGAGCTGCCCCCGTGGGACGCCCTGGTCGCCTGGCTGCACCGCTTCGTCGCGTACGTCGCCACCAAGCGGGCGCTCGCCGAGCAGTTGCTGCACGACTCCGAGATCTTCCGAACCTGCCGGACGGAGATCTACGCCGCGGGTGAGCCGCTGATGAGCCGCGCCCAGGCGGCCGGCGTGGTCCGCGACGACGTCGGCTTCGACGACGTGGTGCGGCTGATCAGCGGGCTCACGATGGCCCAGTTCCCGTCACCCGAGCAGCGCGACCGGGTGCTCGGCGTCGCCCTGGACGGGCTGCGCCCGCCAGCCTCGCTGCGCTGACCCCCGCCCCCGCCGGTTACCGGTCGACCAGCAGCAGCCACTCGTCGTCGAGTCGCCGCACGGTGGTGCCGGCGGGCCAGGCATGCCCGCCGTCGACCGCCGCCCGGGCCTGGTCGACCTGCGGTGGCTGGCTCAGCCACGCGCCGTCGAAGCTGGCCGGGCCGTGGAACCGGGCCCGCCCGAAGTTCGCCGGCCCCTCGAACCGGGCCTGCTCGAACAGCGCGTCCCGGCCGAACACCGTCCAGCGGAACAGCGCCATGTCCGCGAACCGGGTCGAGCGGAAACCGGCGTGCCCGGCGAACTCGGTGTGCTCCATCGACAGGCCGCCGAGGAACGTGGCCTCGCGGAAGGTGGCCCCGTCGCCGAAGCGGGTCGCGTCGAAGCTGGCCGGTTGGCCGAAGCTCGCCCGGCGGAAGGAGACCGGGCCGTCGAAGGCCGCCCGCCGGCAGGACAGCCCGCCGCCGAACTCGGCCCCCTCGAAGCTCGCCTCCCCGCCGACGCGGGCGTCGTCCAGCACGACCTCCGCGTCGCCGGCCGCGAGATCGTCGAGGACCATGTCCCCGAAGGCCGCCCCGAGAGCGAGCCGCCCCCGGGCGATCACCCCGGCGAAGCTGGTGGCGCCGGTGAACACCGCCCCGGTGAAGTCCGCGTCGATGAGAGTGCACCCGGTGGCGTCGAAGTCGAGCAGCCGGGCCCCGGTCAGGTCCAGCCGGACCTCCGGCCAGTAGGCCGGGTCGGCCGCGCGCAGGTGCCGGGTGAGCACCCGTTGCGCGCTGCGCCGGACCTCCGTCTCGCGCGGCTCGTCGTCCGGCGCCGGCATCCGCAGGTACGCGCAGAGCACCGCCACGATCGTCGGGCGCTGCGCCGGATGGTCCTGACCGAGACGCTCCAACGCGTGCAGCCCACCGAGGCGTACCGCCGCGCTGTCGTTGCCGAGCAGCTCGACCGCCCGGGTGTAGAGCTCGGTCAGGCGGCGCTCGGCCGCGTCGTGCTCGGCCGCCCCGGCCTGCCGGTCCTGGTGCCGTTGCGCGGTTTCGGTCACCGACTCGGCGTGGGCCTGCACCCGGTCGCGGTGCGCCTGGTCCCGGGCGGCGACGCTCTCCTGGTGCCGCTGCGCGCGTTCGGTGATCCACTGCCGGCGGGCGGCGAGCAGGAGCGCCAGCGCGCCGCCGGTGCCGGCGACCACGGTCAGGCCGGTGCGGATCGCGTCGATGCGCAGCGTGGCGCGGGTGTCCGGTTGGCTGGCCCGGTCGGCCTCGGTGAGCAGCAGGTCCAGCACCAGCCAACCGAGGGCGGCGGCGACCAGCAGGCCGACCAGGACCAACCACCACGGCATCACCCGCAGCTGACGCTCGGTGGGTTCGTCGGCGGCCACGGCCACAGCATGCCATCCGCCGTGCCGCTGCGGGGTGCGCGCGGTCGGGTGGGCGTCCGATGTGGAGAGACGCCGATATGCCGGTTTGCGCCTCCGTCGGAACAACGGGTTACCGGCGCGTAACAAGTCATTGACGTTTCCAAATTGTTGCGCGCATCATCGTCGCACGGTCGACCGGACACCCCCACCCACCTGCCCGGCTCGCCGGGTGCCTCCCCCCGGAGGTTCCGCCATGCTGCTCCGAAAGACCGTCCTCGTCCTGTCCCTCGCCACCGCCGCCCTGGTCGCGTCCACCGCCACGGCGACCGCCGCCCCCGCCGCACCCGTGGCCGCGCCGGTGAACGCCGCCGCGGCGGCCAACCCGGTCATCGTGGTCGGCGGGCTCAGCTGCATCGCCGTCGCGTACGAGCCGATCGCCGCCCGACTGCGCGGCGACGGCTACCGGACCTTCATCTACCAGCTGCCCGGGCTGGGCCTCGGGGACATCCCCACCTCGGCCCGCGCCTTCGCCGGGTACGTCAACCAGGTGCGCGCCAGCACCGGAGCAGCGACCGTGGACGTGGTCGCCCACTCCGAGGGTGGCCTCGTCGCCCGCTACTACCTCAAGCGGCTCGGCGGCACCGCCACCGTCGGCCGGTACGTCAGCCTCGGCTCGCCGCAGTACGGCACCTACGTGGCGAACATCCTGGCGTTCCTGGGCCTGGGCAGCTGCGCCGGCATCGTGGCCTGCCAGCAGATGACCATCGGCTCCGCCTTCCTCGCCGACCTCAACGCCGGCGACGACACCCCGGGCGCGGTGCGCTACACCACCGTCCGCACCCTGCAGGACGAGCTGGTCCGGCCGACCGGGAACGCCGCCGTCAACGACGGTGCGACCAACGTGCTGATCCAGGCGTACTGCCCCCTGCGGGTGGTCGGGCACCTCGGCCTGGTGCTCGACGGCACCGCGTACACCATCGTGCGGGGCGCCCTCGTCGACGGCCCGGTGCGACCCAACTGCCTCGCCCTCTGACCGGCCGCGCGGGGGGGGGGGGGGGCGGCCGCCCCCCCGGGCCGGCCGGCGGGGGGGGGGCGGGGCGCTGCGGCGGCCGCCCCACCCGCAGCGCGGAAGCGGACACACCCCCGCCCGCC